>JBPCLZ010000021.1:0-38952 GCA_051002775.1 Pyrinomonadaceae bacterium
GCCGGCGCTGGCCGGCGGCGCCCAATCCACGATCGCCCGCGCCGGCAACCCGTCCACCCCACCTTTGCTGGATGCACGTGGTCGTGCTGTCCCGCCCGATGTGAAATCTATGGTCGCAAACATGAAACTGAAGCAACCATAGCAAACCAAACATTCCGCAATCCCTGCCGTGAAAGAAATAACAAAACGAGTGCTCCGCAGCTTCGCTCGCTGGAATAAAGAGAAGCTTGATCTACATGAACTGTTTGAAGCGGGTGGCAACGACCCGCAGCAGCGGACTGCGGTGTTCGATGCGGTTGAAAAGCTGGTGCAGGACGGATTACTCAACGAAGAAGGAAACGACTTTTATTCGTTGACTGAGAAGGGAAAAGAAGCAGCACGAACGAACAAGTCTGATGCCTGAATACATTCCATATCTACCTCACGTAAATGCAATCCTGAATTCAACCAGCGCTATTTTGCTCGTAGTGGGCTATGGCTTCATACGCCGAGGCAGAATCAACGCACATCGCAACTGCCAGATTGCGGCGGTTGCCACGTCAACTCTGTTTCTAATCAGCTATCTCACCTACCACTTTTATCATGGCGCCACGAAGTTTTCAGGACAGGGAATCGTGCGGCCGGTCTATTTTGCGATTCTGCTGACTCACACAATTCTTGCTGTCGTGATCGTTCCCATGATTTTGTTGACGCTTTACCGGGCAGCACGGAGGGATTTCATCAGACATCGCCGCACTGCCCGCTGGACGCTGCCGCTGTGGTTATATGTATCGGTCACCGGCGTCATAATTTATCTAATGCTCTATCAGATTTACCCTTCGTAATAAGTAGGTGTTCAGCCGGCAGCAAGTCCGTTGACGAGCTTTGCTCTAAAGGTCCTAAGCTGATCTCTTTTCGGCGCTGACGGGGCATAGCCACCGCCGCACATCAGGCGGCATAGCCGAAGCTGAGAAGGCCCGGTGACATTTGAGGCAAAACTCCGTTGCCGTTTAAATTGTTGTTCTAATCCGTACTGGATCTGTGGCCGATTTCCTTAGATGACTGACAACGGCAACAACCCGGAGACAAAGATCACAGCGCGGCCGGTGCATCGCGTTCGCGCCTCCGGTCCCATTCTGATCGTTGCTATCTTGTTCGTCGTAGGGTCTTTCCTGGCTTGGTATTTCACCTGGTTTGGCCGCGGTCTTTCCGATGCCGAGATCACGAAATACTTGTCGGACTACAATCACCCGCGCCACGTTCAGCATGCGTTGCTGCAGGTCCAGGCCCGAATGGAGCGTGGCGATAAGGCAGCCGCGCAGTGGTATCCTCACATCCTGGCATTAGCCGGTAACCCCGAAACAGAATTCCGACTCACCGCTGCGTGGGTAATGGGTTCCGACCAGACGTCGGAAGACTTTCACAACGCGCTAAAAAAGCTGCTGGCCGATGAGCAGCCAATCGTAAGGAGAAATGCCGCCCTGGCGTTGGTGAGATTCAACGACGCGACTGGCCGCTTAGAACTGACGGCCATGCTTAAGCCGTTCACGTTAACGTCGCTGGTTGATGGAACGTTGGAGAGTAGCCTTTCGCAAGGCGCGCCAGTAAGTCGGGGCACGCTGCTTGCGCGCATTCGACAGCCTAACAATGAGATAGCAGCACTGCGCTCGCCGCTAACCGGAACCATCGACAGCCTCCTGGTCGCCAGCGGCTCATCGCTAACAACCGGCCAGCCGGTTTTGACGATCAAGTCGGACGAGGAAAGCGTTTGGGAAGCGTTACGCGCGCTGGCTTTGGTGGGAACTCAGGAAGACTTGAAGCTGGTTGAAGACTATGCAAACGGCGTTCTGACGAGCAACGACCGGCTAAAACAACAAGCGGCTCTGACAGCGAATGCCATCAAGAGCCGCATGAATGTTAATCAGAAAACTATGCCGTAGGCGGAGGCGGTGGCAAGTCTGGGAGCGTAATGCCGTGCACGGCTTCCCAGTCGTCCGTTGGCACCATCTCAATCGCGTCCCAGGGACAGCCATCAAGAAACGCGCCATCAGGGCCTTTGCTGATACATTTCTGGCAACCAATGCAGAGATATGGATCGACTTCGATGCGGCCGAAGGGCGGATGGTCCTCGTCGGGTACCCAAAACATGCACGCTTCAATTGGGCAATACTCGATGCAGGCGGGCGAGCCGGCGCAGCCCGTGCAGCAGTCAGTCGTGATAGCAAGTATGCGAGGCTTCTTCTTACGAGCCGCTTTGCCGTCGCCTTCCGACATGGGCCAATGTTTTTCTACGATGTCGTACATATCAGGGGTCAGAGGTCAGAAAGAAACAGGTCGTCACCTTCAGATCAAAATGTGAATCAGCAACTCAATCTAACATAGCTCTGTTAATTTCCTCAACGATTTGTGTCGTTGACGACCAATCCTTGCCGACGGAGTTGCAAAGGTTTACAACATTTTCACAAAGGGCAGACAATCAGGAGGCACACATCATGGAAACAGTCGCAGGGATTTTTCAGACACGCGAGCAAGCTGAGAAAGCGATACAGCAAATTCATTTTATCGGAGTGCGCAACGATCGAATTGCGTTGCTTACGCCGGGCACATCTCAACAAGAAGCCGAGCGCACGGTACCCACAGCTGATAGCGAACAGCCTGGGATGGGGAAAGCGATGGGAGGCACGGTAGGTGGCGCAATGGGTGTAGCCGGCGGCGCGTCTTTAGGCGCAGCTGCGGCGAGCCTATTGGTCCCGGGAGTGGGGCCGGTTATTGCCGGCGCAATTCTCGGCGCAGCAATCCTCGGCGCTGGAGGAACAGCCGCGGGCATGGCAGCCGGCGAGGCTATGGAAGAGGAACTCGTTTCCGGTCTACCTCATGACGAGTTGTATCTTTACGAGGACGCCGTCAGACAGGGCCGCTCAGTTGTGATTGCATTCGTCGAACACGAAGAGATGATGGACGCCACTCGGGCTGCGCTAAAAACTGCGGGAGCGGAAAGCATAGACGCCGCGCGCGATAGCTGGTGGCTGAGTTTGCGCGACGCTGAGGCTGCGGACTATCAAACTACCGGAAAGCAATTCGAGAGTGATGAGCCGAGCTATCGCCGCGGATTTGAAACTGCCTTGAAAAATCGCGGAGATGACATTGCCAAGTTATCTACTTCCGGCGATGTGCTGGACGACGCGTTTCGGCGCGGGTATCAACGTGGTTGCGCTTATCACAAGAGCGTGCAGGAGAACTACAAAGCTTGAGAGATTTGCTCTTGAACCTGCTGGTGCTGATCGCGATACTTGGGTTAAGCGCGGTTATCACCGGCTGGTTTGCGCGCACGATGTACATTCGTTGTCTCGGCTGTGGCACTCTGAACGCCCGCCGGCGCTCGCAGTGCCGTTCGTGTGAACAAGATCTTTTTCGCGCATAGATTGGCTGTCCGCTAAATCGATGGCGTCCTAATTTGTTATTCTCTTTGCGTCTCTGTGTCTCTGTGGTGAATCCATGAGTGAAGCGGCCCACCACACAGGCACAAGAACACAAGTACGCACAGAGACTACAGCAGGACATTGAACGCGACTTTGAATCCGAGTGCTTAATTATTTAATGGTCAGCGCCAGGCTTGTTCCGTTGGTTCTTATCTTCTTCTTAGCCTTTCCGGTTACCGCAATGTCACAACAACATAATCCTCCTGTTCCTGCTGAATGGCGTACTTTTGCCGAGCAAACCGATTATCGAGAGACGCCGCGTTATGATGCGACCATCGATTACGCGAAGCGTTTGGACCGCGCGTCGTCGGCGATTAGGTTTGAAACGTTCGGCAAAAGCGGTCAGGGTCGTGACCTGCCGTTGTTGCTGGCCGCGGAAGGGGAGACGTTTTTGCCCGAGTCGGCCAGGCGCGCTCAAAAGGCAGTGATCCTGATTCAAGCCTGCATTCATGCTGGTGAACCAGACGGCAAAGACGCTGGGCTCGCTTTGTTGCGTGACATTGCAATCACCAAGACGCGTGCCGGACTGTTGAAAAATCTCGTGGTGCTTTTCATTCCGATTTACAGTCCCGACGGCCATGAACGCGTCAGTCCTTACAATCGCATCAATCAAAACGGGCCGGCGGAAATGGGTTGGCGCACAACCAGTACTTATCAGAATCTCAATCGCGATTACATGAAGGCAGACACGCCGGAAACTCGCGCCTGGCTGGCGCTCTGGAACAAGTGGCAGCCGGACCTGTTCATTGACTGTCATGTCACGAACGGCGCGGACTACCAATCCGTCATCACCTTTCACCACGAACATCACGCGGGTGTGGACGCCGGCGTGCTCGCCTGGGAAAGAACGGTGTTTGACCAACGCGTGGCTGCGAAAACTGAGGCCGCGGGCAATGTTGTGTCGTGGTATCTCGAGTTCATTGACAACCGGGACCTGACGAAAGGAATCCGCGACTTCAATGGCAGCCCGCGTTTCTCGACCGGTTACGTGCCACTAAGAAACCGGCCGGCAATTTTGATCGAGACGCACATGCTGAAGGACTATCGTTCGCGTGTAATCGGAACTTATGACTTCCTGCGCTCGGCTTTGGAAGAGGTAAGCAGCGATCCACAGACTTTGCTGAAGGTGGTGAAAGAAGCGGACGAGAAAACAATAGCTGCCGGACGGAGCTACGACCCTTCTCATTCGTACCCGCTTGATTTTGAGTTAACTGAGAAGGCGAAGCCTTACCACGTGCGCGCTATCGAATCGCACACAGAAATGAGCGATGTGTCAGGAGCGCCTTATGTAACGTTTGGGAAAAAGCCGATCGACTTGACGGTGCCCTTCTACAATGACTTTCGTGTGAAGGTGGCAGTTACCCAACCGCTTTCCTACATCGTGCCGGCGCAGTGGCAGGAAGTCATCGACGTAATCAAAGCGCATGGCTTAACTTTCACCACGCTGAAACAACCGGCGACTATTGATGTCGAGAGCTATCGATTCACCGATGTGAAGTGGCCAAGTGGGCCGTTTGAAGGACGATTGATGCCGTCGTTCAAAACAGAACCTGTTACTGAGCGGCGCACTTTTCCTGCAGGTTCTGTACTTATCCCGCTCGCGCAACCATCTGCACGTGTGGCCATCAACCTGCTCGAGCCCGAGGCGCCTGACTCACTGGTCCATTGGGGTTTCTTCGACGCTATCTTCGAGCAGAAGGAATATGGTGAGAATTACGTTTTGGAGAAGCTGGCTCGCGAGATGCTCGCGAAGGATAAGAAACTGCGCGAAGAGTTTCAACAAAAACTAGCCAGCGATCCAAAATTTGCCGCTAGTCCACGAGCGCGGCTTGAGTTTTTTTACCGGCGTTCACCGTACTGGGATCCGCAGATGAACCTTTATCCTGTCGGCCGCATTGTGACGCCTCTCACAATACCGTCGTAAACCAGTCCAAGAAGTTCCGAGCACAAGCTTTAGCTTGACGCCCGCGAAAACAGCAACCTAAAGGTTGGACTCTGAACTACTAGTGTGACATCGCCTTTGGATCTTCTGACACTTCTTCAACCGCTCGGCTACTACTCTTTATCGTCACTACTGCTACGCCCGCGAAAATTAATACGCACGACAATAGCGTCCGCGAATTCAATGTTTCTCCAAGTATTGCGGGTGCCACACCAAAAGCAACCACAGGCTGCAGGTAAATGTAAACCGCAACAATGGTCGGAGCGACTTTAGTAAGTGCCCACGCATTCAGATAGTAAACAAACACCGTCGGTACCAGGACGATATAAATGATAGCTAGCCAGGCATTGCCGCCTACAGCTTCCAGACTATCAGTGCTCCAGGAATAAATTGCGAGTGGCAGGGTGATTATCGCGCTCACCAGAAACAGCCAGGTGATGACGTTGAACGCGCCATATCGCTTTACCAGATCTCTCGATACGGCAATGTAAGCGCCATAAGAAAGAGAGTTCGCAACTATGAGTAGGTTGCCGCGCGTTGTCGACGCAGAGAACGTAGCCCGGAACGGGTCGATCAGGTAGATAACACCAACGGCCGCGAGCGCGATTCCGAATACGTGACGAAACGACGCGCGATCATGGCCCAGTGCAATGCTGATGACCAAAGTGAACACCGGGATCGTCGTTGAAATTAGGTTGGCGTTGATCACCGTTGTGTAGGACAGGCCTTTAACAAAGAGCAGTTGATTAACGACCACGCCAAGTAGAGCTGAAAGAACAACCCAGGCGAGTACGCGCTTTGGCAGGTGAATGAGCGGTCCGAATGTTCTGCGAAGCAGAGCGAAGATAAGAGCCGCGCCGACAATGCGAAAGCCAACCAGGCTCGTACTGGATATAGAGCGTAGGGCTATCTTGCCAAAGATTGGCCAGGTGCCAAAAAATATCTGCACGATCACCAGTGCGATATGAGGCGCCATACCACGGTCTTTGAAGGAAGTTTCAGAATGCATTGCTACACAGAACAACTCTGAACAAGTGTCTTCGACGCGTAGCGTCGGTACGAATTTAGCCCGGCGCTTTAACGCCGGGGCCAGGTCTTGGCGATCCTCGTCGCGTAGCGACGACTGAATCCCGCAATATTTCAAGCGTCGCGCGACTCGGCATATCTTTTTCAGATCCTCCTTCCCGGCCTTTAAAGACCGGGCTAAACTCACACCGCCGTTACGCGTCGAAGAACTATACTCATCTGTTCTTAAAGCCTGTCCTACAACAAAAAGGATCGGGTTGCCCCGATCCCCTGTTAGGTCCGCGCTGCTCACAGCCTCAAACAACCAGAAACAGCGGGTTCTCGATAATCTTCTTAAAAGTCTGCAAGAACTTGGCGCCACTGGCCCCGTCGATCACGCGATGGTCGCAGGACATCGTCACCCGCATCATCTGACGTACTACTATCCCATTATCGCGAACAACGGGCTTTGGCGACATGGCGCCGACGGCCATAATCGCTCCCTCGGGCGGATTGATCACGGCGGTGAATTCATCAATGCCTAACATCCCGAGATTGCTAATCGAAAAAGTAGCGCCCATATATTCTTCGGGCTTCAGCTTGCGTTCGCGCGCCCGCCCGGCTAGTTCGCGCACCTCGCGCGCAATCTCGCTCAACGACTTTTGATCTGCAGCGCGGATGACTGGCGTAATCAAGCCTTCTTCAATCGCAACTGCCACGCCAATGTCGGCGTGCTCGTAGTAGCGGACCACCTTGTCCTGAAAAGAAGCATTAACCTGCGGATGCTGCATGAGCGCGGCGGCGGCCACTTTAATAATAATGTCGTTGACGCTGATCTTGAGCTCGGGATCGAGCGCATTGATGCCGCTACGCATATCCGCAGCGCGATCCATTTCGATCTCGGTGGTCAGGAAAAAGTGGGGAACTGGACCAAGTGAAGTCACCAAACGCTTGGCGATGGTGCGACGCATCTCGCTCGCTGGCTCATCGTGATAAGCGGACGCCGTAGCTATGTCGGACTTTTGCGCGGGGCTGCCAACTGCTCGCAGGTGCGTTTGTTTTGTGGCGCCAACGGGCGCGGTCGGTTGCTGTTGGCTAAGCAAACCTTCGACGTCGCGCTTGATGATCCTGCCACCGGGCCCGCTACCATTTACTGAACGCAGATCGATGCCCGATTCTGCTGCCATGCGTGCGGCCAACGGGGAAACGATCAGACGCCCGGTAGTCGGTTGCGCCACCGGCGCCTGGGCCTGGCGACCGTTCCCGCCGGCAGGTGCCTCAATTTCCGCAGGCTTCGCAGGTTTTGGTTCCTCGGATTCCTTCTGTTCCGCAGGCTTTTCGGCGACGGGAGCGTCAGCTTTCGCAGGTGCACTCGCGGGTGCCTGGCTAGTGAGCGCCGAGATGTCTTCGTCAGGTTCGCCGATGATGGCAATCAACTGGCCCAACGGCGCGGACTCACCTTCCTGGATCAAAATCTTGCGCAGCACGCCGTTACCGAGCGCCTGCATTTCCATTGTTGCTTTGTCGGTATCAATTTCGGCCAAGGGCTCGCCCATCGAAACCTTGTCGCCCTCTTTCTTAAGCCAGCGCGAAAGTTGGCCCTCCTCCATGGTCGGAGAAAGCTTGGGCATGATTACCTGAGTTGCCATTCAATCCTCGTGAATCGTAAATCGTGAATCGTAGATAGAAGTAAATGGGAAATGGTAAATCGTAAATGGAAATCACTCGACGAGTGAAAACTGCTTTTCTATAAGACTTCTATTTACGATTTACGATTCTCTATTTACTCGATATAGGCGACTTCTTTAACCGCTGCGACCAGTTGGTCGACGTTTGGTATCGCAGCGTCCTCGAGATTCTTGGCGTAAGGCATCGGCACGTCAGCGCCAGACAGGCGCTTGACTGGAGCATCAAGATAATCAAAAGCCCGCTCCACAATTTCCGATGCAATCTCTGCCGCTACCCCGCAGAACGGATGCGACTCTTCGGCAACCACGACTCGATTGGTTTTCTTGACTGACTCGATGATCGTTTTGATGTCCAGCGGTCGAATCGTTCGCGGGTCAATCACTTCACATGAGACGCCGTCTTTCTCCAGCACATCTGCCGCCTTTAAGGCGACAGGCACCATCAGGGATCGCGCGACGATCGTGACATCTTTTCCTTCGCGTTTGATGTCCGCCACGCCCAGGGGAATTGTGAGCTCAGGATCGTCTGAAACCTCGCCCTTGTTGCCGTACATCCTCTCCTGCTCGAAAAAAATGACCGGGTCGTTGTCGCGAACAGATGATTTCAACAGGCCCTTAGCATCTGCAGGTGTTGACGGCATGACGACTTTTAAGCCGGGAAAATAAGCGAACCACGACTCGAGCGCTTGTGAATGCTGTGATGAAACTTGAAATGCTGAACCACCCGGCCCCCGGAAAACAATGGGAATATTAAACTGCCCTCCCGACATGTAAAGCATCTTGGCGGCTGAGTTGATGATCTGGTCGGTCGCCAATATCGAGAAGTTAAAAGTCATAAACTCGATGATTGGCCGCAAACCCACCATCGCCGCGCCCACCCCAAGACCGGCAAAACCAAGTTCTGTAATGGGACTATCGATGACACGTTTTGGCCCTAATTCTTCGAGCAGGCCCTTAGTAACTTTGTAAGCGCCCTGATAGGCGCCAACTTCTTCGCCCATCAAAAACACATTTTCGTCGCGTTGCATCTCTTCTCGAATCGCCTGATTGAGCGCCTCGCGCATGGTTACTATAGCCATTGAACTGTTTCCTGTTTGCTTGTCAGGACTAACCCTATTCGTTTGCCTGTATAGGATCGGCGTAAATATCCGTGAACAACTCTTCGGGCGCCGGTTGTGGACTTTCCTCGGCGAAGCGAACGGCCCGCTCGACTTCGGCACGCACTTCATCGTCGATCTTTTGCAATTCCGAGTCGCTGAGCACGCCTTCCTCTTTCAAGCTCGCCGAGTAAAGCTTAAGCGGGTCGCGCTCCTGATAACGTTCAATCTCGGCACGCGTTCGATAGTTTCCCGGGTCGGACATTGAGTGGCCCATGAACCGATAGGTGCGAACTTCCAGCAGCGTGGGCAAATAATTTTTCCGCGCTCGCTCAACAGCTCTGAGGGTGGCTTCTCGCACAGCCAACACATCCATGCCGTCAACGAATTCCGAAGCTATTTCGTAAGCGCACGCCTTTTGCGAAATATCCTGCAAGGACATCGCGCGCTCCAGCGAAGTGCCCATTCCGTACTGGTTATTTTCGCAGATATAGATGCAAGGCAGTTTCCAGAGTTGGGCCATGTTCAGCGATTCGTGAAATGCGCCCTGATTCACTGCGGCCTCGCCAAAGAAGCAAAGTGTTACCTGATCGGTTTCTTTGTATTTCGTTGCAAAGGCGACGCCGGTAGCTAAAGGAATTTGCCCGCCCACGATCGCGTGGCCGCCAAGGAAATTTACTTCCTTGTCGAACATGTGCATCGAGCCACCCTTACCGTGAGAGCAGCCGCCGGCCTTCCCATAAAGTTCGGCCATCACCGAATCCGGAGACATTCCCTTCGCAATCGCGTGCGCGTGATCGCGATAGCTAGTCAACACATAATCATCCTTGCGGATGGCTGAAATGGCGCCAATTGCAACGGCTTCCTGCCCAATGTAGAGGTGGCAAAAGCCACCGATTTTGCCGGTGCTGTAAGCTTCAGCAGATTTCTCTTCGAAGCGTCGCGCCAGCAGCATCTGGCGGTAAATACTTTGAAGTGTCGCGCGATCAAGTTCGGCAAAGCGGCTTTTCTGAGCAGCTTTCAAAGCCTCAGCCTCAGCGGGATCAAGACGGGCGTCGGCGTCTTCCGCCGACTCCTGGTCCATTAATCCAGTCGCGCTGATATCCTCAGCGCCCACACGTGTAGGCTCTGGCGTTCGCTTTCTCAAATCCTGGGTTGACTTTGCCACTCGTCGGATACTAAACGCCTGTGACTGAGTAGCCGCCAGTTACGGCGGCTCAATAAGGGCGTATAGGAGATGTGGATTATACGCGAGGCCGTCAGAGCGCGCAAAACTACCAAAAAAAAGGCACGTCGCGCGCGCAACGTGCCAAGCTTCTACTAGTGGTCCTTTCGAGCTAACGCATCGCGTCAAGGTTGCTGACCGGCATGTTAGCAAGAGTTATCACTGTCTTGCGCGCATGCTTATCGGTTTGCATTTTTCGAGCGGCTGCGGTCAACAATTCTTCCGTAGTCTCGCCTTGATCGGGGAAGCAAGCGATCCCCATGCTGATGCCGACGTGAACAACGGTGCCAGGTCGCACTGAAAACTTTTGAGTCTCTACAGCACTGCGCATACGCTCGCACACCGACTGGGCCATGCTGCTCGACGCCATCGGCATGATGGCTACAAATTCATCGCCCGCATAGCGGGTGAGAATATCCATTTGCCTTAACTCTTTGCGCATGACAGCGGCGATGCTCGCCAGCACCCGATCGCCGATGGCGTGTCCATACTGGTCATTAATCGCCTTGAAGTCATCCAAGTCCATGCTCAAAACGGCAAGCGACTCATTACTCATGCGCTGACATTCGGCCAGTCGCTGCTCCAGCATCATGTAAAAAGCACGCGCGTTTGGAAGGTTAGTCAGCGAATCGACCAGAGCACTTTCCTTCGTCTTCTCGAAGGTCAGGGCGTTATTGAGTGCGGTCGAGGCGTGCTGACAAACAGATTCCAAAAGCCTGACGTGTTCGGTCGTGTAGGAGGTGCGGCTCTTCGAGTACAGAGTGAGCGCGCCGAATGCGCCGTCTTCACGCAGCAGAGGCGACACCAGCACGCCTTTGTAACTCTTTGATAATTCTTCGGAGACGCCTACCAGATCCAGTTCAGGTGATGCATTACACATAGACCGCGCGTTTGCTATGACCCAGCCGGTAATACCGTCGCCGACGTTCATGCGTCGTTGGGCAAAGGCGGGAGCGTCCTCGCCAACTACGTGTGCCGCCACGGCCTTCCCTGATTTCTCGTCAACAACAAATATGATGCATGTATCAAACGGCACAATCGCGCGCAACTTGTTGGAAATAAGCGTAACGGTGTCGTTAAGGTTAAGAGACGAACCGATTGTCTGGGCGATCTCGTGGAGGGCAAATACTTCGCGCTGTGCTTCCGTAATTGACCGAAATCCAGCCTGGTCGTCGTCAGCCGTTCCCACCAGGTTAGACGCCAAACCCGCGTCTGGTTTCGTCTTCGTCTCATAGTCATGGTCATGCGCCGCTGTTTCGGCGGGCACTTGTTCCTGAATATCTTCAGCATCGATTAGCCGGTCGAATTCCTCAACGTGCTCGATAAACTTGTCCACCACGCGCGGATCAAACGCGCTCCCAGCCATGCCTCTTAGCAGGCCAAGCGAGTCTTCACGTTTCATACCTTTGCGATAAGGTCGGTCGCATCGGGTGGCATCGTAAAAGTCGACCACTGAAATGATTCTGGCCACCAGTGGAATCGCCTCGCCCTTGAGACCTTTCGGGTAGCCGCTGCCGTCCCACTTTTCGTGGTGGTACCGAACAATGTCTTCAACCGGATACGGAAAGTTCACACGCCGCAGGATGTCACCACCAACGGTCGGGTGGATTTTCATCTTGGCAAATTCGGCTTCGGTAAGCTTGCCTGGCTTATTGAGAATGTATTCAGGCACGGCGAGCTTGCCGATGTCGTGCAAAAGCGCGCCGGCGAAAAGTGCCTGTAATTCCTGGCCGTCCACTTTGCAAAGCTTACCCATCTCAGACGCGTAAATTTGGGTACGTCGCACGTGGCCATGAGTGGTCTGATCTTTCGCATCTATCGCAATCGCCAGCGACTCGATGGTATTCATGTGAATGTTCGCCATCTCTTCGACGTGCCGGCGATTTTCGGCTTCCGCTCGTCGCACTTCGTTCAACCGCTTTTCGTTGAAGCGATACAGCAGGTGGACCATAGCCGTGATCAAGAGGCCCAACAGGATAAAAGCAAACCCGCCACCAGTAAGAGCTGAATAAAACAGGACCGCTGAAGCTGCGCCCGCAACTTGGGTCGTTAACGTCCAAACAAGACTCTCCTGTGAGGGAAGTACACGCGGGTTATCATCGAGTAGATTTAGAAAATGAACTGTAGCCAGCGTGCTGAAGAGATATTGCAGCACTGCCAGTACGCTGAGGGGCACCAGGAAGACACTTACCGGCAAACCCTGAGCTGAGCTTTTTGAAAGGTCGTCGGCGAATACTGTGGCGAGAAATCCGTAGCACGAAGCCGACAGGAAAGTGGAGATAACCGCAATTGCGGTGGTAGCGATTGATTCTCGGGGGTTAGTCAAACCATAGGTCGATACGAAGGCGACTATCGCAGCAAGCAAGGTCGCCGGACCGGCAGTGTCGGCCGGAGGGACCGCATAGAGAATGACCGCAAGAAAGACCAGCGCATCGGCGACCGACTTGCGGCTTTGGTGCGCGCCAAGAGTGGTCGTTATGGAAACAGTAAAGCGACTAGCAACAACCGTGAGTGCCAGGAGGACCAACCAGGAGAACAGTCCGGCGCGGCTAAGAAAGGGAAGTTTAACTGTCGAAATCAATGCGGAAAATAACAGCAGCACACTTAAAGCTGAGATGCCGCCAAACAGCAACGCGCTTTTCCAGTTCCTTGGGATAATCATAGTGGTTTGAGGGACGGAGTACCGGGCGAAGGGAGTCGGATTTTGAGTTTGTGTAGCTCGGCGACCGAGCCGGAGAATCTGGGACTGTCGCTTATTTGGGAGTGCCAAACAATGTTTGGCAGACTGCTAAAGATAAACCAGTCAGGCGGTTGAGTCAATAAGAATTGCTGATTTTGCGGTCAAATGCGGGCGAAATTGCGGTCTACGATGCAATAGCAAGGTTTCGGTCTAACAGTGCGGCAAGTTCAGCGGGAGTTGTGACGGGGCTTTTACACGTAAAGTCTTCACAAACAAAAGCTGTTGGGCGGCCGTTCAGTTCGCCCTTACCCTCGAGCAATGGGATGGCGCTTGCGGCTTCCTCGTCTTCGGATCGGGCTGCTGCCACGACTTTGTTCGGCAAATAGCGGCACCAAATCTCACGTGCAAGTGAATTACTCTGAGGGGCGTCGCCACCACCAAGGAGTGCAATTTCTTTCGGCTTATCAAGATAAAAATCCAGCGCACAAAGTAACCGTCCAAAGCCTGATGGATAGCGAGACATGCCGGTGCTGGTAAGACGAAGAATAGTAGTCGCCCGCCGCTGGTAGTCCTGATTATTAGTCAGAGTGCCAAGGCGCAACAGGACCTCAGCCGCCACTGAGTTTCCGGATGGAGTCGCATTATCAAAAAAGTCCTTGGCGCGAACAATCAATTGTTCGTGACTATCACCAGTAAAGAAGAAACCCCCGTTCTGGTCGTCCCAAAATTCAGCGATCATGATCTCGCAAAGATTGCGCGCTTCGATAAACCACTCGAGTTCACCAGTGGTTTCGAACAACGTTAGTAACCCGTCGATAAAGAATGAGTAGTCCTCCAGGTACGCGTTAAGCTTCGCCTCGCCGTCCTTGTAACTTCTCAGTAATAAGCCATCGCGGCGGAGATTATCCAAGACAAACCGCGCGTTCGTTTGTGCGATCGCGAAGTAATCCTGACGATCGAGAATGGCGCCGGCCTCAGCGAAGCTTGCGAGCATCAATCCGTTCCACGCGGTCAGCACTTTTTCGTCACATGCCGGTTTCACGCGTTTCTCACGCGCCGCAAACAAAAGTTGCCGGCCCTTTTCAAGTATTGCGGCGAGTTCCTCAACGTCAAGCGTCTCCCGAGCGGCAATCTCGGCCAGATCACTTTTGACATTCAGAATATTGGCACCTTCGAAGTCCCCCCCTGTCGTTAGGTTGTAATAGGCGGCAAACAGGTCCGCTTCTCTCTTCCCCAGCAGAGTCTCAACCTCAGCAACACTCCAAACAAAAAACTTTCCTTCAACTCCTTCCGAGTCTGCATCCTGCGTGGAGTAAAAGCCGCCGCGCGGATCGGTCATTTCCCGCGCGACATAATCCAGAATCCCTTCCGCTGTCTTACGGGCCCAATCCTCCCTGGTGAGTTGGTAGTAATGGAGATACAGGCGCGACAAGAGGGCATTGTCATAAAGCATCTTCTCGAAGTGGGGCACTAACCAGTGGGCATCAGTTGAATAGCGATGAAAGCCGCCCCCAAGGTGGTCGTAAATGCCGCCATCGGCCATCTTGCGACAAGTGTGTTTCACGATCTCCAGGGCCTGCGGCTTGCCGGTGCGATAAACGGTATGAAGAAGAAACTCGAGCGCCATCGCTGGTGGAAACTTTGGCGCGCCACCAAAGCCCCCATTCGTGGCGTCGTAATTTTTGATTATTCCCCGGTAGGCGGCATCAAGAAGTTCTCTAGTCAAAACTTCGTTTGATTCGACGAGGGCGGTTGCGCGCTTTAGTTCAGCAAGCACAGACTCCGCGGTCGCAGAGATATCGTCATGTCGTTCGCGAAAGGCATCGGCAACGCTGATTAAGACGCGCGGGAAGCCCGGCATGTTATAACGATCCTCCGGCGGAAAATACGTTCCGGCATAAAAGGGCACTGCGTCTGGAGTCAAAAATACTGTCATCGGCCAACCGCCGTGTTGCGTCATCATTTGCACCGCGTTCATGTAAATCTGATCCAAATCCGGGCGCTCTTCGCGATCGACTTTTATGTTGACGAAATTGTCATTCATCAATTTGGCAATCGCCTCGTTTTCAAACGACTCGTGTTCCATCACATGGCACCAATGGCAAGCAGAGTAACCAATGCTCAGCAGCACCGGCTTTTGGTCGCGGCGCGCGATCGCGAAGGCTTCTTCACCCCAAGGAAACCACGCCACAGGATTGTGCGCGTGTTGCAGCAGGTAAGGGCTAGTCTCGTTGATCAGGCGATTTGTATGGGCGTGTTCAGTCAATGCAAGATTTCCTTTGTTGGATTTATTCACATTCTACAGTTCAGGGAGAAGAACGCTAAACGGCGAGCCGTCGTCACGCCGTTCTAAACGGATTTCATGACCGATGGGTGATTTGCTATACTCCGCCAACTGAATGGTGATTCATTTTTCGCGACAGGACTGATCATTTTGGAACGTGAAACTCTGGAAATGGATGTGGTTTTCGTCGGCGCTGGTCCAGCAAATTTGAGCGGCGCTCTCCATCTGGCGAACCTCATCAAGACTCATAACGAGGAAGTAAAAAGCGGTAAACGCAGTGGCGCACCTTTGGGTGAAATTGAAATTGGTGTGATCGAAAAAGGCGCGGCCGTCGGTGCACACATACTGTCTGGCGCGGTCATGGATCCACGCGCCTTGCGCGAGCTGATTCCGGAATTTGTAGAACAAGGAGCGCCTCTGGAGTCGCCGGTGAAGGAAGACTACTTTCTTTATCTGACGAAGAAGCATTCCTTTCGTTCACCGGTAACCCCGCCGCCGCTAAAGAACCACGGTTATTACATTGTTTCGCTCAATCGCCTCACTGCCTGGCTGGGCGAAAAGTGCGAAGAGGCAGGTGTAAATATTTTTCCTGAGTTTCCCGGTGCCGACATTATTTACGATGAAGACGATCGCGTCGTAGGCGTGCGCACCGGCGACAAAGGAATCGATAAGGAAGGGAAGCGTAAACCAAACTTCGAGCCCGGCGTTGACTTGCGCGCCAAGGTGACAGTGCTGGGCGAAGGACCGCGCGGCTCGTTAACTAAACAGCTTACGGCGCGTCTCAATCTTAACTCCGGCCGCGAGCCCCAGGTTTACAGCATTGGTGTCAAGGAACTATGGGAGTTGCCTGACGACCGTTACCCTGCAGGAAGAGTGACGCACACACTCGGCTTTCCCTCCGACTCCCACACCTACGGCGGTGGCTGGATTTATGGGATGCAGAACCGGATTCTGAACATCGGGTACGTTACTGGTCTCGACTACCAGGATCCATTACTCGATCCGCACGCCGAGTTTCAACGCTTCAAACAGCATCCCTTTGTCAGTCGATTATTGGAAGGCGGCAAGATGATCCGTTACGGCGCCAAAACAATCGCCGCCGGTGGTTATTTTGCAATGCCGCAAATCTATGCCGATGGGGTCTTGCTGGTGGGCGACTGCGCCGGCTTTCTTAACTCGCAAAGATTGAAAGGAATTCACTCCGCGATCAAGAGCGGCATGCTGGCGGCGCAGACCATTTTCGAATCGCTGTTGACGGGCGACTATTCGGCGCGACAGTTGCAGCGTTACGAACAGCTGGTCAATGAAAGTTGGATCATTCCAGAGCTGCGCAAGGTGAGAAACTTTCATGCCGGCTTCAAACACGGCCGCTGGTTGGGTTTGGCAAACACAGGCCTGCAATTCATTACCGGTGGCCGATCGTGGGGACTCTTTGATCGCGCCAAAGCTGAACCGGGTCACGAAACGATGAAGAAGCTCTCAGCTTACGACTATCGTGGTGACAACCTGGAACAACGCTACGATGGCCTGCGCTTTGACGGCAAGATTGCTTTTAATAAGGTAACAGACGTTTACCACGCCGCAGTTGGGCACAGCGAAGATCAGCCGGCCCACCTGCACGTTCTGGATCTGAATATTTGTGCGACCCGTTGCGTTGAGGAGTATGGAAATCCCTGCCAGAGATTTTGTCCGGCCGCGGTTTACGAAATGGTCGACGATGGCACGGAAGGGAAGCGCAAGCTGCAAATCAATTTTTCAAACTGCGTGCATTGCAAGACCTGCGACATCATGGATCCCTATCAGATTATTAACTGGGTAACACCGGAGGGTGGTGGCGGCCCGGATTACAAAGGGATGTAAAGTCCCGGGCCTCGAACGGACACGAGAGCCTACTCTTTGTCGCCGTCGTTCACGGTGAAGTTGATGCGGCCTCGCATAACCTCTTCCAAAGCAATCCGCGTGTTCTTATGTTTCAGCGTATCGATGTCGATGCGCGGGCGTGCTCCTCTTTGCAGTTGTTTACTTCTTTTTGCGGCGAGAATGATTAAACGATATTTCGAATCAATTTCGGGCGCCTGCGTTTCTTCTACAATCTCTTCGATTTGTTCTTTGGTTGCCATTATAATACTCATCCTCCTGCAAATAAAAACACCAATCTAATTGCTCTCGTCTTTCGCCATAAAGGCCTCGACGACATTTTTGATTTTGTGTGCCTGCCGGTTTAGGCGCGCCCTTTCGGCAAAGACGATTGCCGCCATTTGATTCGCGGCCAGCTCGGCATCATCATTAATGATCACGTATTGAAAGGCTGAATAATCTCTTAACTCGACCGGCGCATTCCGCAGGCGCACATCCAACTCCTCCGGCGAGTCGGTTCCTCGCGCAGTTAATCGAGTTTTCAATACTTCGAACGACGGCGGCAGAATAAAAATGCTTACCGAGTCCGCCATCAACTGGCGCACGCTCGCCGCGCCCTGAACATCTACCTCGAGAATGATGTCGCGACCTTCTGCAATCTCGCGCGCAACCTGTTTTCGCGCGGTGCCATATTGTTTGCAGTGAACGTGCGCCCATTCGAGGAATTCATCCGCGGCGACCATTTCCTCAAACTTCTCAGGCGTTACAAAGAAATACTCGCGCCCATTAACTTCACCATTTCTTGGCGCCCTGGTTGTAAACGAAACAGAATAACTAAGATTCGGCACCTTATTCAACACGCGCTGGATCAGCGTGCCCTTGCCGCCGCCCGAAGGGGAACTGACGACGAAGAGAATGCCCCGGCCTTCGGTGGCTTGCGCGGGTAGGTTTTCTGCCTGATTTTGGTCTGTCTCACTCAACATTCTGGACCTGCTCGCGAAGTTTTTCGACTTCCGCTTTAATTGCCAACGCTGACTCTTTCATCGAAAGATCGGTGGACTTGGATAGTGTCGTATTCGCTTCGCGATTAAGCTCCTGCAAAAGGAAGTCGAGCATCTTTCCGGTTTCACTGGAGGAATTTAGAGCTTCGCGAAACTGTATCAGGTGGCTGCGCAAACGGACCATCTCTTCGCTGACGTCGCTGCGATCTGAAAGATAAGCGACCTCCTGGGCCAAACTGCCGTGATCGAGCTCAACCAGTTGTCCGTTGCGCGCGAGCAGTTCTGAGATCCGTTTTTGCAGCCGGGCGCGATAGGCATCCACTAGGCCCGCTGCGGCATTTTCAATTAACGGAACCAGAGATTCGATCCTATCGATGCGTTCCGACATCTCCTGCCGGAGGGCTGCACCCTCCTGTGAGCGCATTCGTTCCAGCTCATCCAGCGCACCCGCCAGTGCCCTTTCAAGTCCAGCGGCAACATCGTCGGGCAGTCCATCGCGCGACGGTTGCAGCGCGCCAGGCAAGCGGGCGAGGAGGTTGATGTCCAATTCGCCGACGATGCCAAACTCGGTTTGCATTTCGCGGAGCGCGTTGACGTAACCAGCTATCAATGGCCGGTTCAACTCATAGGCGGTTTGCGAAGTTCTCTCCAGATTGATGGTCACATCAACCCGTCCCCGCGAAAGACGCGAAGAGATTTGCCGCTTGATCCCCTGTTCAAGCGGAGCGAGCTCGCCCCCAAGGCGCAGGTGCACATCGAGGAAACGGTTGTTCACGGTCTTCAAATCCACCGAAACAGAAAAATTCTTCCCCTCTGCCGAGCCGCGACCATATCCAGTCATTGATTTCATAATTTTGTTCGCACCACTGACAAGGGACAACTAACTACTGACTAACTCTTCCTCTTCATCTGCAAACTGGAGCTCATAGAGGCGTCGATACTGTCCACCCTTGGCCAGCAGTTCGGAGTGTGTGCCCAACTCGGTGATGCGGCCCCGCTCCATCACCACAATTGTGTCGGCACGCCGTACCGTCGAAAGACGATGTGCGATGACCACGGTGGTACGGTTGCGCACCAGATTCCCGATTGCTTGTTGCACAAAGCGTTCAGATTCAGCATCGAGTGCAGATGTAGCCTCGTCCAGAATCAGAACCGGCGTGTCAACCAAAAGCGCGCGCGCGATCGCAAGCCGCTGGCGCTGGCCTCCGGAAAGGAAAATTCCGCGTTCACCTACTATCGTTTCATACTTCTGCGGCAACTCTTCAATGAAGTCATGCGCAAAGGCAATGCGAGCAGCCTCTTCAATTTCGGCCTGCGTCGCGTCGGGTTTTCCGTAAGCGATGTTGTGACGAACCGTATCATTGAACAACACGGTCTCCTGAGTTACGAGGGCAATTTGCGCGCGCAAACTCGACAGAGTCGCGTCCCGAAGATCGGTCCCATCCCAAAGCACCGCGCCGGAAACCGGATCGTGGAAACGCGGCAACAACTTCGTTAACGTCGATTTGCCACCGCCGGATTCACCCACTAGGGCAACCATCGAACCCGCCGGCACAGTGACACTAATGTTGTGCAGCACTGAACGACTCTCGTTTGCATAACCAAAAGAAACATCCTTCAGCTCAATAGCGCGCCTTAATGGACTAAGCGCGACTGCATTGGCCTTTTCCGGCAAATGCGCGTTCTCGTCCATCACTTCCCACACGTGATGGGCTGCGGCCAGCGCCTGCTCCATGGCGTTTTGCAGTCGCGACAGTTTGCGCATCGGGTCGTAACTGCGAAATAGGAAAAATAAGAAGGTCAGAAATTGCGCCGAGTTCATCCTGCCCGAGACAATTTCGCGTTGGCCGAAATAGAGCAGAAAAACGACGAAAATAACGCCGATCATCTCTATTGTCGGGGGCGCGAAGCCCGAGATACTCGCGGTGCGCAGGTTGGCCCGCACAATTCGTTTGGCTACGGTAGTGAAGCGTTCGGACTCGCGCGCTTCTGAGCGATATGCCTTGACTATATTTTGATTTGATAGGGCTTCCTGCGCGGTGTCCGTCAGTTGTTTGTTGCCTTCGAAGCTCTCACGCGAAAGGTTGCGCAACGCGGTGCCAAAGCGTGCAGTTAAAAGTGCAACAATTGGCGCGATTGCCAGCGAGCCCAGCGTGAGGCGCCAACTGTAATAGAAGGATGCCGCCAAAAAAGCGATTAAGGTGAAGCTCTCGCGCAGCATGTCGCGGAGCGTGCTGGTTACGGCAGCCTCAATAGCGGCCGCACTGGAGACCAGTCGCGAGACGAGATAGTTGGTCCGGTGCCGCTCGAAAAAACTTGCCGACTGAGCAAGCAGGTGGCTGAACAGATCTTGTCGTAGCTTGAGTACCGCCGACTGTCCGATGCGGGCCATCAAGTAGGTAGAGAAATACTCGGCTACGCCCTTCGTAAGGGTAAAGACCAATAACAGAACGGAGATTATCTTCCAAGCGTCCAGGCCCGACGGGGGAATAATCCTCTGCAATCCAAAAAGTGTAGGGGTGCGCTCGCCGGCCCCCTGGGCGAAAGCCTGATCGAAGATAGGAACAATCAGGCCGCCAATCGCGGTTTCCAGCAGACCAACGACGAGCATCGCAAAGGTCGCCAGCGTGAAAGTTCCCCAATGAGGTTTTATGTACCTGAGCAGTCTTCTAAGATCACGCATCTACTTCGGGAAACTCTCTGTTCAGTCGGTCATAAGGAAGGAAAGACGGCTGTAAAAAGAAAAAGCAACTATACTTATCGGGCTGCAAAAGCGTCAAGGCAAAGCGATTTAAACGTGATGGGGATCAGCGCCCATAACCGCCCATAACCGCCCATCACCGCAGCGTCCGCTTTTCTTAGACCACACTTACGGAACTGAGCTATACTTCCCACCTGTAAACGTGAATCCAAATTGAACCCGACGGGATCAGGAAACTTGGGACAGCCATCACAGGTAGCGAGCAAGTACGCAGGCAAACGCTTATTGATAGTCGATGACGACGCAGATATGCGTCTGCTGCTCGCTGAATACTTTCGCCGTCTTGGCTTTCAGGTAGATGAGCGCGAGAGCGGGACTGCCGCACTTCAGCCGGCGACAACCGGCAAGTTTGATTGTTTTATCTTCGATGTTTCCATGCCCGGGATGTCAGGCTTTGATCTTTTGAAGCGCGCCCGCGAGCGCGGTGTGCAAACGCCGGCATTATTTTTAACCGCGCACGATGCGCTGGATTATAAGGTCGCTGGTTTCGAGGCCGGCGGTGACGATTACCTTGGCAAGCCTTTCAGTCCGCGCGAGCTTGAGTACCGAGTCGAGGCTTTGTTGAAGCGCTCAACGTCGGTCGCGCCCAGTGGCGATGACGAACGGGTTGCAGTTGGAGATTTGGTGATCGACAAGCGCCGCCACGAGGTTATACGTGAAGGCACGCGTGTCGATCTCACGCCACTTGAATTTCAAATATTGGAGCTGCTGGCGTCTGAACCCGGTCGGGCGTGGTCGCGCAACGCGCTGCTGGATCGCGTTTGGAGCACAGAGTATGAAGGCTATCAGCGGAACATCGACCCGCACATAAACAGGTTGCGTAAGAAGCTTGAAACCGATCCGAAGAACCCACGGTACGTGCTCACTGTCCGCGGCGTTGGCTATAAACTAAATGAAGCCCCTTAACATTCCAGTCCGGCCCGCAGCGCAAGGCTCAGTGTTACTAAATCAATCCAAAGACCGCCCAGTGTTCCAAACGCCCAAGCCGTACCTGTTGTTTGCTTTGTCAGTGTTGCTTACATTTCCGGTGCTGGCGTTGGCACAACAAACCGGGACCCGCTCAATTTCTTTTCCCACCCAGATCCAATGGACGAGGCAAAAAGGCGTGGCCAGATATCGGCTGCAAATCGCCAGCGATGAAAACTTTCGCAGCATATTTTTTGACGGCCGGGTTAATGGTGAGCGATATACCGTGAGCGGTCTGCCGCCCGGCTATTATTACTGGCGCACTGCAGCTTCTGATCGTTCCACGGGCCAATTTTCAAAGCCGGTTCGCTTTTTTGTTTCCGGCGGTGCAGTGTTGTCGGTAGCGCTCCCCGGCAAAGCGATGCGGCTAGGTCGTGTACGTAGCGTTTCAAACAGCCTTAAAAGGTAGTGGTGGAATGTGGGCGATTAGCGCAATACTTTTCATACTGTGGTTTGTACTGAAGTTTCTTTTCCACAAGGGCGGCTTTATTCATATCCTGCTGCTCACAGCGATCTCTATTTTTGTTGTTCAGTGCATTGCGTACCGCAAAACCCGGTATCACCGGCTCTCCTCAGGACGTTAGCTTGACCCTTTTCCTGCCCGTCGGCAACAATGATCGCGCTGGTCGCATCAACAGAAACAGCGTTTTCGTTTGATATCAAAGAGTTTCAGCACTAAATCGCACGAGGATCAAGATTATGAACTTTTATCGACGCCTACTGTCCAACCTACTGGCTTTGATGGTCTGCGCCGCCCTTGGTTGTGCGGCGATATTTGCACAAACTGATTTGGCGCGCCGGACTGTGGCTGTCACTTATCCGCTCGATGAAAGTGTCACGGTGAAATTCCGCGGCACCACGCTGCTGCCGAGATTAAAAGGCGAAGCAAAAGTGAAACGCGCTGGTCGCCGGGGGACCCGAGTGGAGTTGGCAATCGACAATCTTCCCCGCGCCAATGAACTGGGCGGCGTCTATACGACTTTTGTTCTTTGGGCTGTTTCGCCCGATGGGCATGTTGATAACCTGGGCGAGATCAAGCGAGGAGGCAGTCCCTTTATCGCCTCGAAACTTGACGTCACTACGCCCCTGCAAACCTTTGCCTTAATCATAACTGCTGAACCACACTTCCTGATGAAAGTTCCAAGTCGCATGGTCGTACTGGAAAATATCCCGCCCCAGCGGCCGGGCAATAGCCAGGTTGAAACAGTCAGCGTCCAATACATTGGAAACTCGAGCGACTATTTTAGAGATGCGCGCGTGCCGGAAATTGCTACTTCTGATTATCGCGACATTCCAGTTTCACTCCTCGGTGCGCGCCAGGCGGTAAACCTCGCGCGTTTTGCCGGCGCGCAACAGGATGCAGCGCAGGAACTGGAACAAGCCGAAGCAGATCTACTCGCTGCTGAAAAGGCTTTGAGGTTTAATGAGCCCACCGCGGAGGTTGATGTCCTCGCGCGCAAGGCAACGTCTTCCGGGGCCAGGGCCGAGGAGATCGCATTCGCTCGGCGCGCCGCCCGCTTGCGTCGCGAGGATACGCAACGTCGTGATGATGCCTTGCGCTCCGCTGAGCGAACGGCACAAACGGCACAACAGGAAATTGAGCAATTGCGCGGCGCGCTCGATCGCGAGCAGCGAGCGCGCGAGTTAGCGGAGCGTGACGCAGCAACGGCCAACCAACAACTGCGTGAACAAAGAATTGAAGTAGCCCGCCTGCGCGACGAGTTGCAGACGGTGCGTTCGGAAGGGGAGGCAGCGAAGGTCAACCTGGCGCGCCTCGAGGGTGAGAAACATGCCGAACAATCACGCATAGATGCCGAACAACGTGAGCAGCAACGCCGCGCGGCTGAAGCAAGTCTGAAAAGTAGTTTGGCGAGGTTTGGTACCGTGAAGGAAACGGCATCGGGCTTTCGACTTCTATTGCCGGAATCCATTTGGAGTGGTCCACGCGCTACGACCCTGGCTTCAGCGGCAGCAGCGAAACTCGAACCGCTCGCGGCCCTGCTGGCAAGCAATCCCGACTACCAGTTTGTTATTGAAGCTTACACCGATGGCAAGGGTGACGAGGTCACCCTGCAACAGCTTACGCAGGATCGTGCACGCGAGTTGTCTGAGCGCTTTCAGGCGGCCGGTGTCGATGCTTCGCGTCTTCAAGCCAACGGGATGGGCGCAGCCAATCCACTCGGAAGCAACACCACTATCGCCGGTAGAGCTCGCAATCGCCGCACGGAAATCACTTTCATGCCTGTGAATGCGCGCAGCGCGTCGAATCAGTAGGTAGAAAGCAGAAGGCAGTAGGCAGACTACGGACGCCAGACTGCAGTGTCAGGTAACCTTATTGCTTGTCGCTTTCGTTTTCTGCTGCAAGCAGCGGAAAAAGCGATATACGCCGCAGCTCCAAATGAAAAATGGTAAATGGTAAATGGAAAATCTAGTTTTCCATTTGCTGCTTGTTGCGTTCTGCCTACTGCTCCTGCCTGCTGCTTACTGACAAATGTCCCCACTCGAAGTCCTCCAACTTGTAGGTTATTCAATCGGCGCGGTGCTGCCCGTCTGGCTGGGCATTCAACTCTTCTCACGCCGCCGCAAACTGACAACGGTTGAACGATTGCTGTTTCTGCTAGCGCTTACAATGGGTGGCTGGCATGGCAGCAACCTGATTATTACCCTGCACAGTCTTTTTGGTTTCAGTTACACCAAGTGGACCGCGTTGCTTCGCGTTGCCGACAGCATCTCCGTAATCAGCATTACGTTCGCGTACTCCTTTCTTCTTCACATTCATCTCTACCTGTGGGCGGCCGCCGCGAACCGTCCGTTAAAGTTGAGCGAAAAAGTGCGGGTCTATCTTTCTTACCTGACTAATATTTTTCTAGCCGTCGCGCTCTACAAAATATGGTTCCGGCCTTATGCGCCGATGATGAGCCGCCTACAGTTTCTGGTTTTGCCGATGGCAGTCTGGATTGCCTACGTTCTGGGCGTGATTGCCGTCACCGAATTGTTGATCGCAAGGAAGGCACAACATCACAGCGAGCAACGAATCCTGCGCATGCTTGCGGCCTCCTTCATCGTGATCGGAATCGTAATTCTTGCCGCGCTGGCTTTCGGTCTGGGAGAGGGAACTGCAGCCGGCCTCTACCTGAAGACGGTTGCGAATCTCGGGTCATTGCTGCCTTCGCTGCTACTTGCTTACTACATTTATCGCTACCGCTTTCTTGAATTAATCATCGAGGAGAGTTTGATAGTTGCATCGTTTGCTGCGGTGGTTCTCACCATTTACATCTACGGCATCAAAACGATTGGGGATTGGATGACGTTGCGTTACGGCATCCGGCCTGGCGTCGTCGAAGCTTTGTTAATCCTGGGCCTTGCGCTCGCGGCTGCGCCGTTACGCCGCTGGCTTGAGAACCGTTTCCATAGACTGTTCGAGCGCGAGGCAGCTCTCTATCGCCAGATTGTTTCCCGCATTAGCTCGCAGGCGGGTCAGTACAAACAGTTGCCACAGCTCCTCGATTTCGTTCAGGAGCAAACCACCAGCGCCCTCGGTTTACGCGGCGCGCGCATCCTCTTGCGCGAACGTTTCGTTTCCGGCGAGCCGGCCCAGGAGGTGGCCGCCAACACTAACGACGCCGCGCTTGGGGAAAGCGTCCTGGAAAACGTGATCGAGTTATCGCAAGCGAGCGGTTGGCAGCCCGTCGAAAATCATCCCGCCCTGGTTAACCACGGATTTAGCCTCGCATATCCGCTGCGCCGGGACGAGCGTGTTTCAGGAGTGCTGTTGATTGACGCAACTTCGGCGACGCTCAACGAGGACACCCGCTCGGTGTTGGAAGTGCTCGCGGGCCAGGTCGCTATTGCGGTTGAGGACTGCAGGCTGGTCGAAGAAAACGTTACGCTGGAACGAAAACTCGCCGAACGCGAGCGTCTCGCCGCCCTGGGACAAATGGCGGCCACAGTTGCGCACGAGATTAAAAACCCGCTGTCAGCAATAAAGTCGATCGCACAGGTCATGGGCGAGGACGAAAGCATGAGCCGCGAGTATGCGCGCGATTTGAGTTTGATTGTGGGCGAAACCGATCGACTGGGCCAAAGCGTGACGCAACTCTTGAGTTTTGCGCGTAGCCAACCCCCTGACGAGCTACCGCAACTTGCCAGCCAACTGATAGCCGCTGTTGTAGGTTTGTTTCAGGCGAGCGCGGATAACCGCGGAGTTACTTTGACGACGAAACTGGGGACCGATCGCGAGCTCAGCGGCGATTTGGTTTCTTCAGTTCGCGTCGCGCTTTCGAATTTGCTTTTGAATTCTCTGCAAGCCACAGAGAAAGGTGGTGAGATAACGATCGCGCAGAACATTGAGGCCGACGAGCTGGGTATCTCAGTCCAGGATACGGGCCCAGGCATATCTGAAGAACTGCGACAGCGGATTTGGGAACCCTTCTTTACTACCAAGCAAAGAGGCACCGGCCTGGGGTTGGCGATTGTACGAAAACGCATGGAAGAAGCGGGCGGTAGCGCGCGCCTGGTTTATTCAGCAAACGGCAGAGGTTCGCGTTTCGAGTTGACCATGCCGTTGGCTGGTAGAGAGACCGCCGACCACAGATAGTATCGACCAGCAGGTTTGTCCTGACCTTATTGACCCTCGTTTGTCCTTGGCGCATTTTTGCGCATCCTGATTGGAACTTATCTCCCGGCCGCGCGTGTTAGCTGTCGATCATTGGCCCACGATGATTAGAGCCCAGCAAGAAGCCAGACGCTGTATGCAGCGCCCGGTTGGTCCACTCTCCTCGGTTCAGAAGTCAACAACTACATTGAAGGAGATATGTATATGAATCCGTCCAGGATGTCCGCTCGAATTCTGTTTGCAGTACTCTTGACGATACTTAGCATCAATGGCGGTGAAGCTCTGGCCCAATCAGCGGCTGACACCTCGCTGCAATCCACTCAGGCCGAGAAAAAAGACGATGAGACTAACCTTGATACGCAACTCTATCTGCTGGTCGCGACAAACCAGGATGTTGACGACGCGAAGCTGCCGGCGGCGTTGGAGTCGGTCATCAGACAATTGCGCGCGTCCTTGCCGTTCAAAAACTACCGGTTGGCAGCGACGTTAATCAATCGAGTAAAGAACGACGGCCGGCTTAATTTGCGCTGGGTCGGTGGGCCAATGATGGCGACTACCGCTGGTTTCAGTGGCACACCCAGCTTTAACGAGTTTCATGTGAATACGGTGAAGTTGGTGCGAGATGCCGGAGGTCAGCAGTTTATCAGGATGGATGGGTTTGGGTTCGGAGCGCGAATCCCAATTCAAACGGGCACCGCATTGGCGTCAAATGCACCGGCGGCTCCAATCATTAACTACGAAAGCACCGGACTGAACACCGACATCAGCATACGCGAAGGCGAACCGGTCATCGTCGGCACGCTAAATGTTGGCCCATCGGGCGATGCGATAATTCTTGTCATGTCGGCCCGGCGAACGAATAAATGACCAGCATTAAAGCGATATAAAATAGGAAACAGCGGGGCAGGCGGAGTTTGCGGCGCGTCAGTCCCGCTGGGAGCTAAGCCCGCCCCACAGTGCGACATTTTCTCGCCTCAGTCTTCATTCCTGCTCAAAAGCACTCAAACCTGCAGTCGCCACCAACATAATAAGCCAACAGTTAGGAAACCGGCTTTGCCCCGCCTACATCTACGCAACCGCGGTCTGGCACGCCAAGCGCTAGGGAAATTCACCTTAAGAGTCCTAAACTAACCGGAAAGTGAAACAAGAAAAGTTGCGATTATTAATTGTGGACGACGAAGAGGCGTCGCGCTACGGCATCCGCCGCGGTCTGACGACCCTGGGTTACAACGTGTCTGAAGCTGACTCGGCCGAAGCGGCGCGCGCCTTGCTGCGCCAACAACCTGCCGACTTGATGTTGCTCGATGTAAACCTTCCGGGAATGAGCGGGTTGGACTTTTTGCGCGAGTTGCAAACTCCGGCAATAGCAAACGGGAACCCGCCGCTCGTAATTATCATCACTGCACACGGTTCCGAACGAATGGCCGTCGAGGCAGTAAAGGCCGGAGCATACGACTACCTTTCCAAGCCCTTCGAATTAGAAGATCTGCGACTGGTAGTCAAGAACGCCGCGGAAACTATTCAGTTGCGCCGCGAGAATGTTTCTTTGCGGCGGCGGATTGAAGTTGAACGTTCTCAACGAGGCGCCTTCATCGGAAATTCCGAAGGCATGCAACGCGTGCGCTCGATGATCGAAAAAGTGGCGGAGACGGATGCGACCGTCTTGGTTCGCGGCGAATCAGGTACAGGAAAAGAACTGGTCGCGCGCGAGCTTCACGAACGAAACAGCGCCAGAAGCTCCGGTGCTTTTGTGGCAGTGAACTGCGCTGCGTTGCCATCGGAGCTGATTGAGTCGGAATTGTTTGGTCACGAAAAGGGCGCTTTTACAGGGGCCGCAGTGCGCCGGCAGGGGAAATTCGAGCAGGCGAACGGCGGCACACTTTTCCTCGATGAGATTGGAGACATGAGTTCTAATGTGCAGGCAAAGCTGCTGCGCGCCCTGGAAGAGAGACGAATTGAACGGCTGGGAAGCAACGAATCAATTCCGGTTGATGTGCGTATCGTGAGCGCAACGCATCGTCCATTGGAGCAGGAAATTGAAAAGGGAAATTTCCGCGCGGATCTTTTTTACCGTTTGCGCGTGGTGACGATTGATATTCCAGCCTTGCGCGAGCGCCGTGAAGATATTCTCTTACTGGCCGAACAGTTTACTCGCACTGCGGCTGAGCGTTACAGCTTGCCTTTAAGACAAATCGCCCAGGATGCGTTGCGTCGCCTGGTTGATTATGACTGGCCGGGCAATGTGCGGGAGTTAAAGAATACTATCGACCGCGCCGCGATCATGGCTGAGGGCGCAGAGTTACGGTCAGAGGATTTGCCAGACGAGATTACGCCCGGCTTGCAAAAAACAACTATCAAAGAGCAACAAGCAGGCGATGGGCTGAGTGTTCCATTCACCGCCGACTTTCGTGAGGATCGCCGTGAATTTGAGCGCCGCTACATCAGCCGCTGTCTGGAACACACGCAGGGAAATGTGACGCGCGCGGCAGAGATTCTGGGCATGCACCGGCAGTCGCTACAGCACAAACTCAGGCAGCTTGGTTTGGGACGGCGCTATGTTTCGGTTGGCAGCGAGGCGCAGGAAAACGCCGACGAGTGAAGGATCTATCGGCACCAAAACGTGCATCGTTGCAGTTAAGAGCGGGGGCAAGCCCACCTTCCCAACCTGAGAGGTCACTCTGGAGCGACTTTCTGATTTGCCTTGAGAGCCTTTCGATCTCAGTAAGCGAGGTGCAAGAAAATCAATCTCTCAGGTTGGGAAGTGGGCGTGCCCCCGCTCTTAGTTACGGTTTCTCTCTGCTAAACTGCGCGAGTTCCAACATCCTTAATTCTAAGGCAGATCCAATGAAAGCAAGCCCCGACGCAATTATTCAACGCGAACAAGCCGATTACCTCGATGGCTTAATTACCCAAACTGATCCGCTCCTGCTGGAGATGGAAGGTTATGGCAGTGAGCATCGTGTACCGAGCGCAGATCGTGAGGTCGCGCGCTTTGTCGAAATTACTGCGCAGGCGATAAAGGCAAGACGAGCGCTGGAAGTAGGGATGGCGATCGGTTATACGACAATTCATCTCGCGCGTGCGGTGGGCGAGGATGGACTGGTAATCACGATCGACCCAAGCGAGGAGATGATCAAAGCCGCTGACGGCTATCTCGAGCGCGCCGGATTGCGCAATCGCGTGCGGATCGAACGTGGCAAAGCGTTGGAAGTCATCCCGCGGCTGCGGGAAACATTTGACCTTGTCTTCATCGACGCCTTGAAGGATGAATACGAAGGTTACCTCGAATTCATCTTGCCGAGACTGCGAACTGGTGGTGTCGTGGTCGTTGACAATTTGTTGTGGGGTGGAAAAGTGGCCACCGATCCGGCTTCAGAAGATCGTAATACCGCAGCGCTACAAAAATTCAACCAACACTTCATTCAGAATCCGCGTTTGAAAGCCCTGGTGATGTCGGTAGGCGATGGATTGGGCTATGCAGTGAAGATCAGTTGAGCGTGCCTGATGATTCGCAGCGACAGCGAAACAACCCGCGTCGAAGCCGCACGCATTATCTCAACTGGTGGCGTGATCGCTTTTCGCACTGACACTTTTTACGGCCTCGGCGCAGATCCTTTCAATAGGGTCGCCTTGCAAATAATAAGGGAACTAAAGGGCAGGGAAGACAATAAGCCCATACTCCTACTGATTTCCGATATGGACGAGCTTGATCGGTTTGTAGGCAAAAAATCAGACTTCTTTGAATTAATTGCTAACGAACATTGGCCTGCGTCTTTAACTCTGATTGGCCCCGCACGTTCTGAACTCCCCACTGAATTAACGGCCGGAACCAACAGTATCGGCGTGCGTCTGCCTGACGATGAAGGTGTTCGTGCATTGGTCCGGATGTGTGGCGGGGCGCTAACTGCGACGAGCGCGAATGTTTCCGGAAGGCCCCCGGCGCGCCAGGCGCAGGAAGTCGAGGACTATTTTTCCGCTGGCATCGATTTGATAATCGACGGTGGCGAGGTGACTGCAACTGAACCATCAACTGTTTTGGATTTGAGCGGATCCGAACCGCGCTTAATTCGCGAAGGTGCCGTTTCGCGTGAAGAATTAGCGAAGATACTCAAAATGGCACGATGAAAGGAAGCTCGCTTTTTTGGATTGCGGCGGCTTGACGACGCTTTAACGACGAGAAGACACTCGAGTGTTTTCTTTTACGATAATGGCAGGCCAAGCAAAAAAGCGGCGTCAAGCCGCCGCAATCCAAAAATTACTGCTGCACCGTCAGACTCCGCACAAAGCGCCAGTCGCCGCTGGCGTCCACGTTGATGTTGGCGACAGTCTTACGCGCAATAACGATGTTTGCCTGGTACCACAGCGGCAACACCGGCACCTCTCGGCTGACAATCTCCTGCACTCCCGCGTAGAGCTGTTTCGCCTTCTCGCGAGCAAACGTATTGACGGCCTCAGCGAGCAGCGCATCAACCTCTTTATTGCTATAGCGGCTTCGGTTGCGGGAGGCCCGTGCCTCGGTGGGAATCTCAGAAGTCGCGAAGAGGTCCTTGAAGAAGATTGGATCCTGATTTCCTCCCACCCATTGTCCGTAGAAAATCTGGAAGTTGCCCCGGCGCAACTCATCGAACAATGTGTTCAGTTCGGCCGTTTCAATGGATACGGGAATGCCGACGTTCTTCAAATAGTTTTGAATGACGCCGGCGTAATTCTTTGCGGCCACACTGCTGCCCGAAACTTTGAAAACCACCTGTTTCGCAAAACGCATTTGCGGTCCATCACCGTCCGGATCTTTTAAACCAGCTTCGTCCAGTAACTTCTTCGCCATCGCCGGATCAAACGAATACGTTTGACCGGGCACATAGGCCCACGATTCTTTCGGCAGGATTGAATGGGCCAACTTTCCCTGGCCCAACAACAGGTCACGAATCAAGCTTTCGCGATCGACGGCATAAGCTATGGCCTGTCGCACCGGCACATCATTGAGCGGCGCCGCGCTGCAATTGAAAGTCAGCACGGTAACATTCGACCCGGTAAACTGCAGCACTTGCAGATTCGGATCCTGGCCGAGCAATTTGATCGCGTCGGGAGAAAGACTCGTCGGTAGGGGAGCAATATCAACGCGCCCCGATCTTAATTCCGCTTGCAATGCATTGGTGTCGGCAATTACGCGCACGCGCAACGCTGGGATGTGCGGCGCGCCTTCCCAATAGTCGGCAAACGCTAAGAGATCGACTACTTGCTGCGAGTTGTCATAGCTGGTGAACTTAAAAGCCCCAGTCCCCAATGGATGCGTTTTCTGCGACTCATAACTGTCTTTAGGAATAATCGCCACTGGAACCAGATTGCTCAGTAAGCCAGTCCAGGGACGCGTTAACGTAATCACAACCGTCTTCGCATCGGGCGCCTCGACGCTCTTTATGTAGCTCTTCTTGTCGGCGCCGGCGCCTTCGTAAAAGCTGGCGGACTTGGCAAAACTACTCGAGAAAACCAGATCGAGTGTGTATTTAGCATCGGCGGAACTTAACGTGCGCCCATCATGAAACTTTACGCCGTCACGCAGAGTGAATGTGAAAATTGTGCCATCGTCGGATTGTTTTATGTCCGAGGCCAGATCACCAACGTAGTCAAACTTTTCGTCCTTCTTCACGAGCGAATTGAACATCAGCGCGCGCACGCGCTCGCTGGCGGCATCAACCGAGGGCGAGCCTATAGGATCAATGGTGCGAATGTTATCGCCGAGCGCAATCACAAAAGAGCCGCTGCTGCGCCGCCGGCAACTTGCACCGAGCGTAAGAAACACGGCCGCGATCAGAATCAGAATGGCTACGCGACGCATCAGATTGTTCCTCCGTATTTGTAATTCAGTTTCTCATTCAGCTTCGCGGTCTCTTCTGAGAGCGCCTTGAAGCGTTCCAGGTCAAAAAGCAGCGGCGGTTTTACGATAGACTTCATAGCAGCGATGCGTTTCAGCGAAGCGCGCATGCGGTCTACGGGCAACTTGCGGTCCCGCGCCACTGAGAGCAGCGCAAGATAGCCGCGTCGAATAATTTCCGGGTGCGCGCAAATAAGCATCATGTCTTCGCCGGCGATGAAGGCACGCACCACGGCTGATTCGATCTCACAGTGTTTGGCAATTGCACCCATCTCCAAATCGTCCGTCACTACGAGATGCTGATAACCCAATTCCTTGCGCAGCAGATTTGTAACTATGTTGTGGCTGAGCGACGCCGGTTCCAGTAAGCCTCCGGTAACGCCCTTCATGATGTCGACGTTGGGAAAGCCGCCATGGCTGATCATCACGCAGCGCACGCGATCGTCTTTACGTTGGAAGAGTTCGATATAAGGCGCCAGATCCTGGGCCATCAAGTCGTCATGGCTCAATCGCACCATCGGCATTTCCTCGTGCGAATCAACTTCCCCGGCGCCGATACCCGGAAAATGTTTGAGACAGCCAACGATTCCCGTTTCCTGCAAGCCGCGCAGATAGACCGTGGTGTAGCCGAGCACTTCACCGGGAGACCGTCCGAATGAACGAGAGTAGAGTCCGTTGGAAAGCAGGTCCCGCTCTTCTGTCATGATCGACATGACCGGCCCGAAGTTGATGTTAAAGCCAAGCAGCCGCAGCACCTCGCCGGTTATGCGTCCCAAACTGCGCGCTCCCGATAGATCGCCATGCTCGCGAATGGTTCGCGCTGCAGGCATCGGGGTAAAAATTTTTCGTAGCCGATCAACCAGTCCGCCCTCCTGATCCACACCAATCAGCGGGGCGACAGGCAGCAGCTCGCGCACTCCGTCCAGCAAATCTCTTAACTGCTGCGGCGATGCCACGTTGCGCCCGAAAATGATCACGCCACCCGGCTGAACTTCCTGAATCAGAGTGCGTGTTTCCGCGTCCAGTTCAGTTCCGGGAAGACCGATAAAGAAAAATTGACCGATTTGTTGTTCGAGAGACAGCGAGAGCAGTGAATCCGATGGCATTTGAATGAAGACAACAAACTAATTCCGCACGAGTTGGAAAAGCAATTTCACTATAAGATAAATTTCCGGATGCGGCTAATAAAAAGGTAAAAGAGTCGTAATTTCAGAGAATTAATTGAAACCAGAACAATCTACACAGCAAAACCTTCACAGGAAATTAGAGTTGAACGGTCATCTGTACTCGCAGTCGATTGTTATTTATCTTTACCTGCTGACGTAGTATAAATCGGACATGCCGCGCGAAATCACCGATCGAGAAGCAATTCTTGCCAGTCTGAAGTCTCTCGAACTCACCTCTGAACTCTTCCTCGAAGTGAACGGCAAACTGAAGAACGCCGGCGATCTCGAAGTCATCGTCGATGGACGCGACTACGGCAACGGCAAACGCGTGGGACCTTACGTGCGCTTGCTTGGTTATGACAGCGGTGAAGCAATAATGCGGCAGGGTGAGTGGGGCGGCAACACCTTTTACTTGTCGGTCAGCGGAGTTCTGGATGTCTACATTACCGAGTCGGCAACGCAGGAACGAAAGATAAGCACACTGCAGCCGGGTACTTGTTTCGGCGAAATGGCCGTGCTCGCAGGCGTGGAGCGCAACGCAACTGTAATCGTGCCGCAGCACGCGAAGGCGACTGTGCTTGAGGTGACGCGTCCGGCGCTTCGGCTGCTGCGAAAGCTACCGAAGTTTGGTCAGGTGCTTGACGAAACCTATCGCGCGCACGGATTCGGTCGCGCGCTTGCAGACTTGAGCGAGCCCGGCCGGTTAGCCGACGACGCAATAGTTGAACAGCTGCGCGACATTGGGAAGTTCATGGTCTACGCGAAGCATCATGTGCTTTGTCAGGAAGGGAGACCGATAGACAAGGTGCTGCTGATCAAGAGCGGCTGGGTCAGACGCGTCAGCGGCGTGCCGCTTGATGCAACTTCAACGGGCGTTGTCCTCGGAGTTGGGGAAAGCCTTGGCGCCGATTTTCTTGGCGCTGGAAACTGTTTGGGTTTGGAAGGAGCGAAACAACCCGCGCCGTGGAAGTTTACAGCTTCGGTAATGGCGCGCACGGAAGTACTCGAGATTCCGGTAGCGCCGCTGGCCGCCAATCCCGACCTGCGCGACAGAATTATCGCTGCTTTTTCAGCATTTTCTGCCGCAGATGATAAGCCGCCGCCAATCGAAAAGGTCAAAGACCTGCGCGCGCTTGCGTCAGTGGAAGCAGAGATCACCACGGGTGTTGTTGATGGTGCAAACCTGTTGGTGATGGACATGGACTTGTGCGTGCGTTGCGGCAATTGCTCCCTGGCATGTCACAAAGTTCACGGTCAGTCGCGCCTGGTGCGTCGCGGCATAAACATCACGCGGCCGGTAAGTATCGGCAGTCCGCGCACGCAGCACCTGCTTTCGCCGCAGGTGTGCATGCACTGCAAAGACCCGGAATGTCTGACGGGCTGTCCTACCGGAGCCATATTTCGCGACCCTCGTGGCTTTGTAGATATAGATCCCGCGACCTGTATTGGATGTTTCGATTGCGCGACGCAGTGTCCTTACGACGCAATCTCGATGGTGCCGCGCAACGCAAACGGCATTGCAACGTTTGATCTCTTCGGCACGTTGAAAAAAACATTTAGTTTCAACGCGACGCCAGCTCCCATGCCTGCAGAAGCAGCAGACGAGGTGGTGGCAATCAAATGCAACCTCTGCGAGCACACGCCACTTAACCCCCAGGGCGCGTCGCGGCAGGCCTACTCATGTGAAGAAAATTGTCCGACGGGAGCGCTGGTGCGCGTTGACCCGGTCAAGTATTTCACTGAAGTTGGAAACACGCAGGGTCTTATCTTTCAAAACGAAACGCAGGCGTTTGGTCGCGACATTCATAAAAGCGATCCGCTGGCGAAAACATTTCACATTGCCGGAATTGTGCTGACGCTGTTGGCCGCCGCCGCGACAATCCTTGGTTTGGCAAGAAACGGATTCGATGGCGTGCTGGCTTGGGGGTGGCTGACCATGCGTTGGGCCACCGGCCTGGCAGGACTCTTCGGAATTGCGGCAGTGATGACATACCCGCTGCGTAAGCAGGTGTACCGTCGCCGTGCAGGCGCCCTGCGCTATTGGTTGCTGGTCCATCTTTACCTCGGCGCACTTGCAGGTGTCGTGCTCTTGTTTCATGCAGGGGCGCACACCGGAGGGTTACTAACGACTTCGCTCTACGTTGCCTTTTATGTAGTAATCATTTCGGGCCTCTTCGGCATCGGCTCTTACATCATTGCGCCGCGAATTCTTACCAGCATCGAGGGGGAGCCGTTGTTAATTGAGGACCTGGTTGGCCGGCGCGAAGAGCTGCAAAAAGAGCTGGAGGAGCTCACAAAACAGAGCGAGGGCTGGCTGCGCGAGGAAATCGAGGAACGCGTGGTTAAAGACTTTCTCACCCTTTTATTCTTGCTGCGGCAGATCATCAAGCGCGAGCCTTTGACAACGTTACTGGCCGAGGCGCGCGAGCCGTTTAAAGATCGCCTGACCCGTTTGGCAACGCCCGAAGAGCGCACGTTGTTGCTGGAAGCGTTGGAAGCTGCGGTGACACTGCGGCGCGTTGATGCGCTGATTTACCTGCACCGGGCAATGAGAATTTGGATTGCACCGCATGTGATCTCGACTTCGGCGATGCTCGCGCTGATGGTCGTTCACATAATTCAGGTTGTGTACTTTGCAGTGAAGTGAGTGAAGGCTAATGCGGAACGGTTTTACACAAGTAACGAATTGTCAGAACCTAACGCGATTGCGGCTTGCCGCCGCACAGTGCGGAAAGGCTCAGCCTTTCCGGAAGCGATCTCTCATCTCCTTTCCTGAGGCTGGGCCTCAGGAAAAAGTCATTAGGGGCGACTTAGCCGAAAGCCATAGGCATTCCGCACTGTGCGGCGGCAAGCCGCAACTTAAATCGCTACCGCGCGCGGTTCCGCAAGCACATGGTTGAGTTGTCAAGGATTACCTGACGCGAAAATGCCAAGCGAAAACAAATTCGTAATTATTCGCGAGGACCTGGTCCAGGATCCGCTGACCATTATTAGTGATGGTCTGCTGATCGGCCGCCTGCTCGATTGCGAGTTGCTGCTGAACCATCCATCAGTTTCTCGTGTGCAGGCCGGCATTAAAGTCATAGACGGAAACTATTATTTGTTTGGCTTGGGGTCCTCAAACCCTGTCACGCTAAACGGCAAAGCGGTCGCAACAAATGAAGCTCTAGCCGCCGGCGACGTTCTTGGCGTCGGACCGTTTGTTTTGGAAATTGACGAAGATGACGGGGCACTTGCAATCAAAGTTTCACTGCAAATCAGCCGTAAAGCAGAGGCCATGGATTCAAATAGTCCGGATCTAAGCACGGCAAAACTGTTGCCCCTGGAGGCGCCCGCTGAAGGTAAGAAAGCTCCCGCAAAACCCAGGGCTGTGCCGCTGCCCGGCGACAAGGCGCTGGACATTTTTTGGGACAAGCGGATTCGCGAGGCTGGGAAAATGGTGAAGCCTTCGCCTCTCTTTCCCAAGAGCCAACGACGCACCGGCAAGACGCAATTCAACTGGCGGCCCACCAGCGATCTGCTTTCGCGTTGGCCGGTGTCTTTTTTTTCCTGGGGCGCGATAGTTGTCGGCTTGCTTTCAATTGTGGCTGCTTACTGGTACGCGAGCGCTTACTCGCCGGCGCCAGTTTCATATGCGCACGCAAAAACCAAACTCGATCTGTTTCCGCCGATAGCTGTTAAGGCAAATGGAGAGTCGTGCACCAGTTGTCACTCGCTCGGCGGAAACATGGAAAAGAATTGCGTCTCCTGCCACACGGCGGAAGCATTCGTTCCGACCGTCATTCCGCCGCACGCCGCCGCCGGCCTTGGTTGCGTGTCCTGTCACACGGAACATCGCGGGGTGAATTTCAAAGCTTCCGACGCAGCGCTGACCGGCTGTAACGATTGTCATAACGATGCCAACACGAACAGTTACAACGGGCGCAAGGTTTCGACACCTCACGGCGGAACGTTTGGCTACCCCGCCAGGGACAGTCGTTGGATTTGGAAGGGACTGGACGCGGATAAGTGGGCGTTAAAACAGATCCCAATCGCCCGCCTGCCTACAGACACGGATGAGGCATGGCGCAGCAAGCAGTTTCATTCACTGCATGTGCAGCGTGTGCGCGTGGTGCCTGGAATGACTGGAAATTCGGAAGGTCAATTGTCGTGTTCCAGTTGCCACACAACCTTCAATCCGATTGATAGGCAAACACCCCGCACCACCTGCAGCCAGTGTCACAACGGCAGCACTGAGCCCGGCACAAATCGAGTCGTCATCGCTCAGGACAAAGCAAACTGTATTTCTTGCCATGTGGAGCACGTCAAAGACAAACGTCAATGGGGGGCGTCGCTGTTGGCTACAGTGAGGCAATAGCTGCTGAGGCTCGCGGCAAGCCGCAACGTCCCGCGGATAATATTTAACTAGCCGGTTTGTGACAGTTCAAGCAATCGTTCGACCCTGGAATCTTTCCCTTTAATGTGGGTCGGGCAGCAATGGCTTTGTCGTGGCAGATGTTGCAGTTGATGTGGTAGGCAACTTCATTCGTCAGCTTAGTCGGCGCAGGCTTGTCGGGATAGGTGACCGTCGGCATCGTTGCGCTGTCGTCTCCGGCTTGCAGGTGACAAGAGCGACAGGATTTGACTGGTTTCGCATCGGCCGCCGCAAGCACTGCTGCGGTTAGTATCACGTCACGCTCAGAGGTATTCAGCGGTGCTTTTAAAGCGGATGCAGGTTGATCGGTGTGATGACACTCAACGCAAGTCACCACGCTTTTTCCATCGATGCTGTACATCTTGGTCGCGTGATTCTCATGATTAAAAGGAACTTCCCCATATTTGTCTGACTGGCTGTCCTTACTCAGCACTACTTCCTTTGGCTGCGTCTTGCTCTCTTTGGGAATTTCCTGCAGCGAGAAATTTGCACTGCGAGCAACGGTAAACACTGCCGCACAACTGAGCAGCGCAATCAGAATCAAGAGTTTTCTCATCCGTTTACCTCTTACAAATATTTAAGGACGTCGAAAAGTTGGGGAGGGAATCAGTATCGCCATCTTAAATTCGGCGAGTAAGGGTGTCAAACAATTTATTCGTTGTGACATAGACTTTAGCCTGTGCAGGTTGCGTAATTATAACTACAGGCTGTGCTACTCAACGAAACACCGACTCAAGTCTGTGTTGCTACTTACATCGGGGTACGAAATGTCGCCGCAGTGTGGCAGCGCTTGCAGTCCTTGAATGCCAGATCGCCTCCAAACGAACGTTTGCCGTTGTGACAGGTGAAACAAGTGCTGCCGCGCGAGGTGACAAAATGTTCGCTGGGCGCCGGTGAACTAACCTGACGCGATTGCGGCGC
>JBPCLZ010000022.1:0-13936 GCA_051002775.1 Pyrinomonadaceae bacterium
TTGGCTGGGAGGCAGGGACTCGAACCCCGATAGCCAGATTCAGAGTCTGGTGTCCTACCATTGGACGACCTCCCAGCGAGAGGAATTTCAATGTAAGTGCAGGCGCTTTTCTTTGTCAAATTAGCAGATAGTGGATGGTAAAATGTAAATGGTGAATAGAGAAATGGATGGTGACGAGATAACCATCAGACCCTGGGGTGAAGGAGTAACCCCGGACGATTGCATGACACACTGCGGAACCATTTACGATTCACGATTTACTATTTACTAATCACGCTTCTCATTGCACAATGCTTTGGCAACACTACCTCTCCTGCGTTTGGGCGAACGCAGCCATCACCTCCCACATTTGTATATAATTCTTTGGGACGGGAGAACTATGACCGAATCTGACGAGCAAAGTCCTGTAAGTGTGTCGCCCGAGGAGATGAATGCCCTCATTGCCGACTACGAGTCAAAGATTGACGAGGTAGCCGAGTTGATTACGCGCGTGCGCCACGAAATCAATAACCCCCTAACCGGCGTGTTGGGCCAGGCGCAGTTGCTTTTGCGCGAAGACCTCAACGAGCGGGCGCGCAAGCGTGCGGAAACGATTGAAGAACTAGCCGTGCGAATGCGCGACATTGTGGCCCAGTTGCGCGAGGTTCAGTGTCCACCCAAAAGAACCCACCCCTAATTCTTGTTCAGCCGGGGCGTCACCGATGTCGCGTTACGAATCCCACTCGAATTAGCTTCAATATAGAGTGTGTAGCGTTTGCCAGCTGGTATGAAGGCGTTCACCGCGTTTGAATCCGTGCAAGAGTGCGACTGGAGCTATCAACGGCATCAATGCACCGGTGATGATCATCGCGGTGGCCACTTTGGCTCCTTTGCTGTCGCCTCTTATACGAACCGAGGTTGTCCTGACTGGAATCTGTGAGCCGTCGGCCGCCGTCACTGACTGCATGGTCCAAACAAAAAGTCCTGCCTTGCCCCAGTGTCCGCCGCGTTTGGACTTCTCCACAATTCCTGTTGCAGTAGCTCCCTGCTCGATAACGGTCACCCCGTTAACTTTCACAGCGTCCACCACCCGAAAACTGATTTTGTCCTCGGGCTTGAACTCCATGGAGCTCAGTCTGTAGGGCGCCTCGATTTCAACCGGGGTGCCATCAGGTATTTTGTTCACCAGGTTTTCAGGCGCCGGCGAAGAAGGGGCGGCGGCAGATTGCGACGGTTGGATTGTTTCTGTTGCCGTCGGTGAGGCCGCAGGGTTTTGCGCCCACAGGGGAGTTGCGGTGCAAAGTATGGTTAAAACCAAGGAAATTACTTGACTCATGTGATTCACTCCGAGTTTGAATAATCAGCGGGTCCCAAGGAGTGCAATCGGAGCGCCACAGAAGAGTTCCATTCCAGCGCGGCCGCCATCAGCAAACAAAAATGCGTGGCACCTGCCACGCATTTCTTTTCGGCGTGAGCTGATTGTTAAACTGAGACCGATTCCTCTTCGTGCTCCGGAACCAGATAAGGAGTAACCGTCACTTGCGGCTCATCCGAATCCTCCGCCAGCACGGACTGAATAATTGGCAAACTCAGCGAATGCTTTTTCGAGATTCCCGGCACGTTGTGACCAGCGGCATAGACGGGATGCCTCTCGTTTTCCTGGTACCAGTCAGCGAGGCTCGCAGTCTTGTGCATGTTCTCGATGATCTGACGCCAGCCGACGCCGGTGTTGTACGCACAGAACGAAATCTCGCCTTCCTGAGTGCCGTAGGGAATCACGCACATCTCCGTGCGGCGGAAATCATAGTTGAAGAGATCCTGAAACCACATGCCTTCCACGCAGAGTACGCGCCAGATGTCGTTGGGGTCGTCAAGTTTCTCAGCCTTCATGCGATCGTTGCGATCGGAGCTGGAGTTTGTAGATGACGGTTTGAAGAGATTCAGGATCTGCGAAATCGGAAATCCTTCCGGCGCTTGTTCAGCGTTGAAGTTTCGCAAAATGGCCATGCCGAGCTGGGCATACGAAAGTTTTTTGCCCCGCGCGGTGTCGGTAATCGTAGCCACGTCTTTCATAAACTGCTCGTAATCGAAAAACTCAAACAGCGATTTGAATTCGCCGGTCTTTCGGTTTACGACCATCAACGTAAAGATGCCGCAGTTTGGGTGGCAATTGCATGAAGACCAACCCCAGGGCGCGTCAGCCCCCTGCAGCATGTCCATCACGCTGGTGAATGCCGAGTAGGAAGAAAGCGGATACCAGTCGCGTAACGGTTGGAGTTGACCGCGCAGCTGGTCCTTCAAATCGTGCGTCATGCCGGCAAGCGTGTAACGCTGTTTGATGCGCAACTCGTCGGAAATGTCTTCGTCGCGGCCAGTGAACGAAACGGGTTGGAAAGCGATGGTCTGCACCTTGTCGATGTTCTTCGCCGCGAAATCAACAATCGCGCCGATACCGTCGTTGTTAACTGTGTTAACGATGGTCGTAACCAACGTGACCTTGATTCCGACGCTGGCCAGGTTTTCAATCGCCTGCTGCTTCACATCGAACAGGTTGCCGACGCCGCGGTGTCTGTTTTTCTCTTCACTGACGCCGTCAAACTGCAGATAGACGCCGTGTTGCCCGGCCGCTTTTGCTGCTTTACAGAACTCAATGTCTTCGGCAAACCGAATACCGTTGGTCGCCGCCAGTATGCGATAGAAACCAACCTTCTTTGCATAGGCAACGGCTTCAAGGTAGTAAGGCGACAACGTCGGCTCACCACCTGAAAAGAGAATGATGATTTGGCGCTTCGGTTTGAATGAAACTGCGCGATCGAGAATTGCTTTTGTGTCTTCGTAGCTGGGCTCGTGAACATATCCAACCTGATTCGCATCCATGAAGCAGGGATTGCACATCATATTGCAACGGTTGGTAAGGTCAACGGTCAACACCGCGCCGCGGCCAAACTTAATGTTCGACGTTCCGTGATGATGGACATGCGAATCCTCGGCAGCCTTAAAATCGCGTCCAAAAAAGAGCGATTCAATGCGTTCGAGAAACGCGGGATCGGTGGCCATTACATCAACAAACTCGCCATGCTTCGGACAAGTCTTGCGCATGACCACCTCGCCGTCTTCTTCAACTATCTGCGCTTTGATTTCGCCCGGATGTTCATTCATTAACGATTCGAGCGTGGTCTCGCCACTGATAACAGCATCACGAACTTCTTTCACACAACGTGGACAAAGGCTGTCAGTCTCCCGCGGGAAGCCGAGGGGTGGCGCACTTCGTTCGTAGGACTTCAGCAGCGGTCCAGGCGCCCAGGTTGGACGAATGGCTTCGCCCTCAGGCACGCGCTTGTTTACGGATTGAAAGGCGTTCCAGGCTACCCCGGAAAGATTCGAGAGCAGCTTGGAGCTCTTTACTCCAGCGAGCTTGCCCTTTTCTGACTCGCCTCTGCGAAACTGATCACTAAACAATGAGAGATTCTCCTCGAAGGCGCCGGGTCGATTCCACCTGCCTGCTATCAAAACATTAAGTGATTACTACAAATAACTGCCGCACAGGCCCACAATTCACGCGAGCTTTTGGCGGCCGCATCATGATAGATGGTCTGTCGCGGCATGGCAAGCCTAAACACTCGTGCTTTCACGATACTGGCTCGGCCGATCAGGCCCATTTTTGTTTGGGAAAATGAGCGAATCCGGCTCTCGCGATTCACCTCGGATAGAAGAAAAAGTGTACTATCGCCCTCGCAATTTCCAACTCGTAAGATGTGGCGTTTAGCAAGTAAATCTCATGAGTGAAACGAAAGTCTTCACGGTTGCAGAGTTGGCCGAGGCCAGCAGCGGCCGAATAGTCGGCGATGGCGCTCTTCATATCGTGGGCGTAGCGGATCTTGAAACTGCCGGCGATGGAGAGATTGCCTACGTCGAGGACGAAAAATTCTTCGATAAAGCGCGCGCGAGCAGGGCAACCTGTTTGATTGTGACCCGCGAGTTTGTTTCAAGTCAGAAAGGGGAAACCGGTTCAACGTTGATCGAGGTGGCGATACCTAAACTGGCTTTCGCTTTAGTTGCTGAGATTCTGCATCCGCAAAAATGTCGCGAACCCTTCGTCCACCAGTCCGCCGCGATTGCGGAAACGGCCGACCTCGATCTCACGGTTTTCATCGGCCCGCATGTTTCGGTTGGCGAGAAGACGCGCATTGGCGCGGGCACGCGTGTCGAAGCAGGCGTTGTCATCGGTGACAATGTCGCAGTCGGTCGTGATTGTGTGTTGCACCCCGGCGTCGTGCTTTACGACAACGTGACGGTTGGCGATCGCGTCATCCTGCATGCAGGTGTTTGCATCGGCGCAGACGGTTTTGGTTATGTGCGTGGGGACGTGAGTTATCACAAGTTTCCGCAAGTAGGGACCGTCGTTATAAAAGATGACGTTGAACTGGGCGCGCAAACGTGCGTGGATCGCGCGGCGTTGGGCCAAACGCGCATTGGCAAGGGAACCAAGATCGACAACATGGTCCATGTGGGCCACAACTGCGATATCGGCGAACGCGTAGTGATTGCCGCGCAAACCGGTATCAGCGGCAGCGTCACGATCGAAGACGATTGCGTGATTGGTGGACAGGTTGGTTTTGGCGATCACATACGCGTCTTGAGCGGCGCCGTGATTGGTTCAAAGGCAGGGATCCTGCCGGGCAAGATTGTGCGGCCGGGCGTCTGGTGGGGCATCCCGATTCAACCGCTCGACGAATACAAAAGGCTCAATGCTCACCTGGGGCACCTTCCGGAGATGCGCAAAGAAATTAAAAAATTGAGAAGGCAGTTGGACGAGCTAAAGGAAAACAAGCACGATTAGGTTCGTGCCAGGTCGCTATCTAAGCGCAGCGAGGATCATCTCAGCCGCCCGTTGCGAAGCGCCGCCTTCACCAAGTTGATGCGCCACTTCGTGCAGACGGGTTCGGGCATCCTCGTTTGTTCTCTTATCCATTAGTAACAACAACTCGTTCGCCAGCCGCTCGCCGTTGAGATCATCCTGCATGAGCTCTGTGGCCACGCGTTCGCCGGCCACGAGATTCACCAGCCCATAATGGTCCACAGTTATCAAACTTCCCAGCGTGTGCCAGTTAATTAGAGATTCCTTGTAGACAACCACCATCGGTGTTCCGAGTAAAGCAGCTTCCAAAGTCGCCGTACCGCTCGCTATTGCCGCGGCGTCACTAGCAGCTAGCGCTTCGCGTGATTGGCCCGACACGATATGCAGGCAAGCCGGCAGCGGCTCTGGCGTGGCCCGTTGCGCGCGCACGATGTCTCGTATCTCATCAGATGAACGGCCGGGCGCGACTACGACAACGAACTGAACCTTTGGGTGGCGAACGGAAATGAGCGCGGCTGCTTCCAGCATTGGCGGCAAAATGCGCTCCAATTCCTTGCGACGGCTGCCCGGCAGAAGTGAAATGATGGGTAGTTTGGGCTCGAGTTTCATTAGGCGGCAAAATTCCGCGCGGTCGTAACGCGCTTGAACTTCACCAGCGAGTGGATGACCCACATATTCCACCTGTTCGATGCCGCGGTCGGCGTACCAATCTTTTTCAAAAGGAAGAATCGACAACAACAAGTCAACATTGCGTTCAATACTCCGTGCACGATAACCGCGCCATGCCCAAAGCTGTGGACTGATGTAGTAAATGATTTTGAAGCCCCGGCGATGCAGCGCACGGGCGAGTTTCAAGTTGAAGTCCGGCCAGTCGACGAGAATTACCGCACCAGGTTTTCGGTCAAGCGCGGCCTGCTTTAAAGATTTGTAAGCGCGCCAGAACTTCGGCAGTGCCGAGCCAATCTCAACCAGTCCGAGAATGGCAAGCTGATCTGATTGCACCACCGACTCAACGCCGGCGGCGCGCATTAATGGGCCGGTGGCGCCGAAAAATTCCAACTGCTTGTTCGGTTCGGCGTCGCGCAGGGCGTTAACAAGCGATGCCGCATGCGCGTCGCCCGACGATTCGCCCGCGACGATCATTAATCGACCCTGATCAGACACGCGCGAATAATAACAGAAGGAAAGCAGACCAAAGGGTCTGCGGCTTTGCTGTCTGATGTGCGGAAGGGCTAAGCCCTTCCGGAAAGGAAAAGAAAATCAGGGCTCGCGCCCTCCCTCCGATCGGAGGTCCTCATTTTGCGAAGTCAATAAGGGGGCGCAGCCCCAAGAACAAATGTTTTGTCTTCCGGAAGGTCGAAGACCTTCCGCACATCAGATGGCATAGCCGCGAACCAAATAGAAAGGCGCCGCGGTAACTGACGCTGTTCGATCTTTCTGTCGTTCATTACTTATCGCTCATTGCCCACTGCTAAGTATTTCGTGTTAGCATCGCTGCGCTTTTATAAACGGGCGGTGCTTGAAGCATTTAACTTCCTGCGAGGTGCTCGCTCTTCCCGCCAGAAGGGTTCATTTCTCTTGCACATTGCTTTTCGTACCAGTGGGTGCTCTGCTCTAATCTCCTTCGTCTTCGCAAGCGCACTGCTTGGCATATCTCCGCGCCTTCTCGTCGCACAGCAAACAAATCCGGTCGATCGGCAGGTGACAAACCCGATGACGGACACCCCCAACGTAAATCCGATAACTCAAGATCAGCCGGTCAGGCCTAGACGCCCTGCGGTTCAGGGTGAAATTGGTGAGGCAACAGATCTGTTGAAAGTTGATGCGGGCACGCAGACGGTTTCCGGACCGACAGCCGCGCGAATCTTTGTCTATGAGGGGAATGTCGACGCGCGTATCGGAACTTACCGTTTGCAAGCCGACAAGGTGATAGTTTACGAAGCGACTAATAAAGTAATTGCCGAGGGCAATGTAGTTTTCGATCAAGGAGATCAGCAACGAATTACCGGCTCGCGGGCGGAATGGAATTACAAAAGCAAGACGGGATCATTTGTAGATTCGACCGGCTATACCAACCAAACACAGGACGGCACACGCATCTACTTTACCGCCGACCGCGTTGACAAAGTCAGCCTCGACACAATTATCGCGACCAATGTTCAGGTCACCGCATGCGACGAAGACGTGCCGAAGTGGAGCTTTCATGCGAAGCGCGTGAAAATAAAGACAGGTGACCGAGTACGCATTTATCATCCAGATCTTCGCGTCAAGAAGATACCCATCTTCTATCTTCCCTATGCCTCTATCTCACTCAAACCACGCGATCGGGAGTCTGGGTTCTTAACCCCGACCTTCAGTGGTTCCGGTCCCAAAGGTTTTCGCCTTTCTACCGCCTACTATCAAACGCTCGGAAGGTCCGCCGATGTCACTTTGCGAAGTGACATTTATACAAAACGGGGCTACGGAATCGGCGCCGACCTGCGCACGCGCGCAAATTCGCGTTCATACTTCAACGCCGGATTTTATTTTGTGAAGGATCGCGCGCTGGGTCCAAAAGAGGATGCCAATCATCCGGATCAGGGCGGCTCGACTTTTTACGTTGAAGGAGTTCACTACTTCCCCAATGGATTCATCGCGGCTGCTGATGTCAACGTAACTTCAAACCTCGCGTTTCGTCAGGTGTTTTCCGATAGCATCCAGCAGGCTATTTCGCCGGAGGAGCGCTCGCAGGTTTTCGTTAACAAAGATTACAACGCCTACAGTTTTAATTTTCTGGCGCGCTCGCAGGTGACAAACCTGCCAAACGCGCGCATCCGCATCCGCGAGTTGCCCAGCGTCACGTTTGAAAAGCGCGCGTCGCCACTCAACTTTTTAAAGAAGCTGCCTATTTACTTTTCTTATGAAGCCGGCGCCGAAGGCGTCAGCCGCAAGGAAACTGTCGATGACTTGCTTGCCTTCAGGCGTGACGTGGGTGGCGATCCAATTGTGTCACCATCGATCGTTCAGCGACTCGATTTTCATCCGCGCGTGCAGATTCCCTTACATTTCTTTGGCGTGTCAGTGACAGCGACGGCGGGAGCCCGCGCCACCTTCTACTCAAACTCGATCGACCCGACAAGCCGGGCAATACTAAGCCAGAACATAACGAGAAGTTACGGGGAGTTTGAACTTGATGTTAAACCGCCCGCGCTGGCGAGGGATTTTAAGCGTGGTGGTGCATTTTGGTTCAGGCATGTGATCGAACCTTACTTTGTGTACCGGAAGATTTCAGGAGTCAATGATTTTGACCGCGTAATTCGGTTCGATTACGTCGATGCAGTGGCCGATACGAATGAAATGGAGTTTGGCATCTCGAATCGCTTTTTTACGCGACGCTCGACCGAAGATGTTACCCGCAAGACGAACGGGACAACACCCAGCACACAAAATGGCGACTCGCTGGCCAGCCAGCCATATGAGGCGCTGACGATTACAGTGCGCGGAAAGTATTTCTTCGATCGCTTCTTCGGCGGGGCGTTAGTGCCTGGCCAACGCAATCAGTTTTATCCCATCAACACCTTTTCAGGGTTTAGTTATGGAGGTGTCCCGCGTGGCTTTTCCCCATTGAATGTTGAGGCTCGTTACCGCCCGCGCGCAGATATTTTTCTCGACTTTCGTACCGACCTGGACACCCGGGGTGGCGGCCTGCGCGCGCTTTCAGCCTCCTTCGGCATCAACCGTTCGCTGGTGCAGATATTTCAAAGCTTCTACTACACACGAGCCGTAGAGCTGGTTCCGAGCCTGGCTCGATTTGCGGATGCGCGCGGCAAAGAACCTGGAACATTGCGGGGCTCGCAATGGAGTCCTTCATTTTTTCTTGGTGATCGTGAACGCGGACTTTTCGGCGGTGCCTCCTTCTTCTTCGACTTCCAGGTACACCCTGGAAATCATCGCTCGCTCGTAAGTTCGACTGTAACTCTCGGCTATAGTTGGGATTGCTGTGCCGTAACCGCACAAAACTACACTTTCAATGTTGGGATCCGGCAGGAAAATCGGGTGGTCTTCAGTTTTCGGCTAAATGGCATTGGCACATTTGGGACCGAGCAAATCGGGCAACGTTTTTAGGGAGTAACCCAACTAACAGACGCTCGGTTACCAAGTGGCGCTTTGTTACCCCGATTCGATACGAGCTCGAAAATTCCCCCCCAAACCGACTGCCGGAAGCGTCCGGGCCTGTAAACCGGAATGGAACTGCGGTATATTGGGAACGACGCAATTAGGAAGAAACGATCGTCTTTGGCAGTCACCCAGAGATTCCACGCTAGGGATTCCGACTCCGAATAAAATACGATTCCACAAAGGCAATTCCAAGGTTTTAGGAGATTCCCCTGATGTTTGCTCGTTCCTCTCGCAAAGTCTCAGCGCGCCTGCGCCTGTTCTTTTCGCTGGTTTTCGTCATAACGCTGGCGGTTGTCTTTCTCAGCGTTCCCACACGATCAAGAGCAACACTGCAAACGGCCGCAACTGATTCTTCACAGAAGCGGACACGGCCGGCCTTCGTGCCTGGCGAAGCTTTGGTGAGATACAGGAGCGAGAACCTCGCTAAAAGAGTAGCGTCCCTGCAAACCTTGTCGGTCGACGGCCGGTACCTGCGGGTGGAGATCGAGAGTTTTGCCGGGGCTGAAATCGTTGCTGGGTTGCGAATGGCGCATATGGAACCGCTGGACACACTGGCCGTGATTGAGGCGCTCAACAAAGACGCTAATGTGCTCTACGCCGAGCCAAATTATTTACTGTTTAAGGATCTAACACCCAATGATCCGCGATTCACCAGCGGTGAGCTCTACGCACATACGAAAATTGGTGCTCCCCAGGCTTGGGATACTACGACCGGCAGTTCTTCAATCGTCGTGGGTGTGATCGACGAAGGCATCGATAAGAATCATCAGGATCTGGCGGCTAACATGTGGGTGAACCCAGTTGAGGTCGCAAACGGCGTTGATGACGACGGCAACGGGTTCGTCGACGACATTAATGGCTACAATTTCGCGGGAAACACAGGAACGATTCCAGCCGATAGTCATGCGACCCATGTGGCCGGCACGATTGGCGCGGTGGGCGACAACAACATCGGCGTCGTCGGCGTCAACTGGAATGTTCGTTTGATGTCATTGAAGTTCATTAGCGGCACCAGTGGTTCGACTTCCAATGCCATTCGCGCTTGCAGCTATGCAAAGCAGATGCGCGACCTCTGGGTTAGCTCCGGAGGCACGCAAGGCGCAAACGTACGTGTCCTAAACAACAGCTACGGTGGCGGTGGTTCCAACCAATCATTTCTCGACGCCATCAATGCCGCAAACCAGTCGGGAATTCTTTTCGTGGCTTCGGCGGGCAATGCGCCAGATGATTCCGAGCGTAATAACGACTTGATCCCCCACTTCCCAGCGAGTTACATCGCGCCGAATGTAATCGCAGTGGCCTCCACAGATTCTTTGGACAACCTTTCGGGATTCTCCCACTATGGCTTAAACAGCGTGCATATGGGCGCCCCGGGCTCCGGAATTCTGAGCACCACACCCAACAATACTTATTCGAGTTTTAGTGGTACTTCGATGGCAACGCCGCAGGTTGCGGGCGCCGCCGCGTTGCTGTTGGCCGCCAACCCCAATCTAGCCAGTCAACAACTCCGCAGTCTCTTGCTCTTTAACGGCAATCTCATTGGCGCGCTGGCAGGCAATACGTTCACTGGACGACGGCTTAGCGTCGCGAATAGCGTTGCAGCTCTGGCCGAAGGGGACACTACACCGCCGGGAACTGTGACGAACTTTCACGTCAATTCCCAGAACGGACGTTCATTAAACATCGGTTGGACCGCGTCCGGTGACGATGGCGCTGTCGGGCAGGCATCGCTATACCGGGTAAGCTTTACTGATGGAACGAGCGGTGCCGTGACTCCGCTGAAGAATGTAGTTCCGACCGCTTCGGGCACAACTCAAGCTATCGACGTCAAGATTCCGTACCGTCACTTAACTGGCACTGTGACGTTGCGCGAATTTGATAATGTTGGGAACGAAGGAACTCCGGCAACATTACCAGTGACAATCGGTCAGCTCGAGGGCGACCCGTATGTACCGCAGCTTGGCAGCGCGGCAGCGCTTTCAAGTGGTGGGACTCCGCTGAACTTGATTGGCGATGACAAATTATATTCTTCGGCTCATTCGGGGGGTGGCTTTGCACTACCGTTTTCATTTCCATTTTTCGGACAAAACTACTCCAGCGTGGATATCTCAACGAACGGCAGTCTGTATTTCTCCACTCCGCCCAAGCGCGGCAACGGAGATGCCGACGACGTACCCAGTTCGGTGGTTAGTCTGACCGAATTCAAAATGATTGCCGGACTGTGGGATGACCTCAGAACCGACGGACGTGCCAGCGATAACGTTTACGTTGTGACCCCGGATGCCACCCGGATTATCTTTCGCTGGCAGGGGGAAATTTACGGCGATGGCACAAGTCCTGCCAATCAACCTCAGGTTAATTTCGAAATCGAGCTGCGCAGCGACGGCACCGTCGTGACGCGTTATGGAAGCGGCCAAGCTGCGCCAATAAACACGAGTCTGTTTCCCGTAGTTGGAATTTCCGCGGGCGAGCCCCAAGCCTACGTCATTCCCACGCACACAAGTGAAACGACCCCAATAAGTCTCACCAATGCGCAGACGGTTACATTTACGCCGCGCGCGCTTTTAGTAAACAGCAGTGTCGAATTTTCACAGTCTCAGTTTGGCACAGGCGAGGCGGCGCCAGCCGTCGCCACAATTAGCATAACGCGCACGGGAGATACATCGTCCCAGGCATCCGTCGATTACACGACCGTCGACGGCTCAGCAACGCAGAAGAATGATTATATGTTTGCCGCTGGCACCATGACGTTTGCGCCAGATCAGACCAGCAAACTGCTTTCCCTGCCAATCGTTGACGATGTCTATCAGGAAGTACCGGAAAGCTTCAGCGTGTCACTAAGCAATCCCATCGGCATGACGCTAGGTTCTCGTACCGTTACGTCCGTTACGATTACAGATAACGACGCAGCGCCGCCGACCTTTAACCCTTTAGATAACGCTGATCAGCGCTTCTTCATACGCCAGCACTACATCGACTTCCTGAATCGCGATCCAGATAGCGATGGACTGAACTTCTGGACCAACAAGATAATTTCGTGTAGTGGTAATCTACCCTGCGGCCCCGATGAGAGGGCCAACGAGAAGGTCAATGCGTCGGCAGCCTTCTTCCTCTCGATAGAATTTCAGGAGACCGGTTATCTCGTCTATCGCACTTACAAGACCGCCTTTGGGGACCCTTTGGGTTCGGCCATTATCAATAACGTTCCTACTACGATATCGGTGCCGAGAGTCCGGTTCGCCGAATTCATACCCGACACCCAGCAAATTGGGGAGGGCGTGCAGGTAGGTGTAGGCAACTGGGCACAACAGTTAGAACTTAACAAGCAGGCCTATATGCTCGCGTTCGTACAGCGTTCGCGTTTTACCACTGCATATGCGACCTCCTTGACGCCTACTAATTTTGTTACTCAGTTGTTCCAGAAAGCCGGCGTCAGCCCATCTGCGCAGGAACAGCAGGATGCCATCAATGAATTCGGCGTCGGCGCTTCCAACACTTCGGACGTCGCAGCGCGTGCACGTGCTTTACGACGAGTAGCAGAAAACAGCACGCTAAAAACTAATGAATACAACCGCGCGTTTGTGCTGATGCAATACTTTGGTTACCTGCGGCGCAATCCAAACGATACGCCGGACAACGACCACAGTGGATGGAAGTTTTGGCTGGACAAACTTGATGCGGCGAATGGGAATTTCGTTAATTCCCAGATGGTACTCGCCTTTATTTCCTCGATTGAATACCGGCAGCGATTTGCACCATGAGGTGCTCGCCTCTCCCGCCGGGAGCGCCACTACACAAACGAAAAGGCTGGATTCCAAAAGAATCCAGCCTTCTTATTTGCAGCGGTAAAACTAACCTAGAAGCGATTCAGATACTCGCCCGAGACAATAAACGCTTTCACCATTTGGGCTGAGTGGAAGTCCCCACCGTGCGCATCTAGTTTATCGAGCCAGAATTTCCAGCCACTATAGTCGGAGTCCGGGCCCTCGTTTACATTGCGGCGCAGGTAACCAAAATACTGCATTAGCACAAACGCGCGGTTGTATTCATTGTTCTTTAGCGCGCTGTTTTCTGCGATGCGTCGTAAGGCACGTGCACGCGCTGCGGTGTCGGCAGTATTGGAAGCGCCGCCGCCGAATTCATTGACGGCATCCTGCTGTTCCGACGCAGATGGGCTAACGCCGGCTTTTTGGAACAACTGGGTTACAAAATCAGTAGGCGTCAAGGACGTCGGATAGGCCGTGGTAAAACGCGAGCGCTGTACAAAATCGGTCGCGAAAGCAACCTTGTTTGCCTCCAACTGCTGCGCCCAATTCCCGATGCCTACCTGTACGCCATTTCGAAGCGTCGCCATGTCAGGCAGAAACTCTTGTCGCCTGACCATGGGAACTTGTATGGCAGTCGCTGTGTTATTGATGATCGCTGAACCGTTAGCATCGCCGTAGGCTGCTTTGTACAACCGGTACACCAGATAACCCGTTTCCTGAAATTCAATCGACACGAAGAAGGCGCCCGAAGTATTTGTGCGCTCGAAATCGATGCAGCCTGCGTTGGCTCCACAACCGGTAATCTTACCTGCCCAAAAGTTGAGACCATCGGGATCCGGAAAGCGACCGAGGAAGTCGACGTATTGTTGGTTGACGAAAAAATCAGAATCATTGATCGTGATGGGCGTGTTGGTTCCGGGCCGGAGCCGCAGCGGCTTTACCTTGATATCGCCGTAAAATAGCTCTGAAGGCAAATTGGGTGTCTCGGTAACAATACGTAAGGTTGGCGGAGTTTGTCCGAGCGCGGCAAACGACGCAAACGTTAGCAATATCATGGCAAAGGCGAATCTCATCTCAGTGCTCCTGACTTAACATATATCGAGGAAAAAGAGGGGCATCGGCTATCGTTAGGACGTTAGACGCGCCGGCAAGAAAGAAAGTTTAACTCGCCCGA
>JBPCLZ010000023.1:0-23719 GCA_051002775.1 Pyrinomonadaceae bacterium
CAGGCTACCGTTGGTCCAGCGCCCGCATTTGGCAAGGTGCTCCCATGGAGAATGAACCGTTGCTGGTTGACAAAGACCATATTTATTGGCAAAGAGCAAGGCGAAGTTGGTGAGGGCAGAGCCCGCACCAGGGGCACAGCCCTACTCATAAAGTCAGTTTACGGCGGGGCAGAGCCCGCGCCTCACATCCGGCGGCGAAGCCGTTGCGCTGGACGTCACAAGCTTTCGCGGATCTCTGTTCGGCGTGCTGCCGCACCCGCTAGGCCGTGGCCCTGGGCTCATCTGCGGCCGCTTTTGCGTTGACTGCTATGACCCACTCGCTGCCGGTCGCAGATCTTTTACGCCTTTAATCAAAAGCCAAAGGAGAGTAGGGATTCCTCCAAGCGCGCCAAGCGACATTGCTAACCGGGTGAACGCCAAAGGATGAAATTGTGGGACGAGGAATTTGTCCAAGATATTAATTGTGTAGCCAATGCCCATCATCATCATTAACACGCCCAGGATTCTCGGCAAGAACCTGTATTTGAAGACAAGAAATCCAAATGAGAAAAAATATGGTGTCCAAAATATTTCTAGCACCCCCTGTCCCGAACCGTTGGCCAGCCTTACCGAGGTCATCGCCAGGGCATTGAGTTGAGCGGGGCTGAAGACTTTCAAGTAGTCAGCCTGGCCCAAAAGTAATAAGGCCTGGAAATGATTCAGGGTGTTACCGACTGCCAGACCGACCGTCATCATCGCCGAGGCTGAAAAACACTGTTGCCCAAAAATTGTTCGCTTCCTTAAACAATTGGAACAGAGTCAATCCGAAAAAGAACGTGAAAACCTGTGAGGTAAGGTTACTGACGATCGCTGCACGGTATAAAAACTGAGACGACATTATGTTAGCGACCGTCGCCGTGGCGTCTCCAGGTACGATTACTTTGGATCGAATATAAAAGAGACTGAAGCCGCCTGTGATTGCCGCCAATAAGTAAAGTAAGCCTGCGAGTCTTCCGGTCGTTTTGTTTGACTTCATGTTTTGTCCATCCATTAAATTGCTTTCGCATCCTCTTAGGTTGCGGCTTGCCGCAGCACAGTGAGGAATGCCTATGGCTTTCCGCTGAAATTCCTTAATCACTTTTCCTGACGCTAAGGCTCAGGAAAAAAAGTGGGAGATCGCTTCCGGAAAGGCCGAGCCTTTCCGCAATGTGCGGCGGCAAGCCGCATGAATCCTGGATCGCCGGACTACTTTGGTCTGGATGGTCTTACGACTCCTGTTAACGCCAGGTTCGACCTAAATTGTTGGTCCATGTCGGAGCCCAACGGTTGGGCTCTGGTAACGAGTGTCGCGCTCCCGAAACCCTAGCCCTGAATAATTCTTCGTTAAAGCGTTAACAGAACCCCGATTCAAACGTCTTTATCATTAGGAACGGTCGATAATTGAAACCGAACCAACGGATTAGCGTTAACTCATTAAGGAAGATTGTTATGTTGAAAGTACAGGCCAAAAAATTGGGGAATATTGAGGTTCTGACCATTTACGGTCAAATTGTGAACGGTGAAACTGAGATTCTGCGCAATGCTGTGCAATCAGTGTCAGAAGCAAGTGTGATCAAGCTCGATCTGGCGCGGGTGACTACAGTTGACGCCGGAGGTTTGGGAGTGTTGTTGGCGCTGCGCGAGCAAGCTCAGTCAAAAGGCATCCGCTTCGAGCTGCTGAACATCACCAGGCAAATAGGGCGGGTGTTTGAAATCACTCGCCTGGATACCGTTTTCCAGATTACGTCCGGGGTTGAATTCTTTCCTGGGGTTAGGCCCCGTCTGCGAACGCCGGTAACGCCGCGTGCCGCGTGCGCTTAGCTCTAAGACAAGGCCAAAAAACACAAATAATCTTGGGACCCGGTTTAAGTAGAAGTGCTTAGCCCGCTCGCCGTACCGCTTTTGATTTTCCTATTAATGCCTGTGCCGCTTCCTGTCCGGTGACGATAGCGCCCTCCATGAAGCCCTGCCAATCCGCGAGGTGTTCTCCGGCGAAGAGCACTTTGCCATGTGGGCGTTGCAGCAGCGGGCGTAGAGTGAACCACTGCCCGGGGCGATAGATAGCGTAGGCGCCCTGCGTGTAGCGGTCGCGTTGCCAGTAGGAAGTTATCGCCCGGCTCAGGTGAGGCGCACTCGCATTGAGCGGGATGAGGTCACGCGTAATTATTTCAATTCGGCGGCGATCATTCTGTGCGGCGAGAACGTCAGCCTTTTCGCCGATGGCGTAGCTGCACAGAATACCTTCTTTTCCCGGCTGGTGCTTGGTGCTGTGGAAGTAGTAGTGCGAAGTTACATCGCTGACCAGCGAAAAATCTTCTGCCTCCCAAAAGCGTTCGGAGAAGAGTACAGAGTTCTTGACGATTCGCGAGTATTGCAATTCTTCGGCGGCCGCCAACTGAGCGGAGGGCAACGGGGGATCAAAGCGAATCTGGTCAAGGACGCGTGACGGGACGGTGCAGATGCAGGCGTCTGCGATGAAAGTCTTCCCCTTTCCCCTAACTGTAACGCGCCCGGCGCGCTGACGTATCTCTTCAACTTGTGTGCTCGTGAGTATCTTATCCGGACCAATGCGCGCAGCCAGTTCGTTGACGAGACGTGAATTTCCGCCCGTCATCTTGAAATCCATTTCGTTGTTCGGACCGGACTCGAAATATTCAGCCGCGGCCGCATATGCCGAGACGTGGCGGATCGACTCTCCGAAGTCCGTACTATCTACCAGATCGCGCAGCCGCAAATCGTCTTCGGTAAAGCCAAGGTTCTGAAGCCAGGTCCACCAGTCGTAGCGGTCCAGCGCGACCTTGTCGCGATGCTTGTAGGCCTTGTACTGCTGTTGGAATTTCTGAAAAGCACTTTCGGCCGGCGGCGAGAAGTTCCACTGGCCGGGGCGTTTGACTACGCCATCGCGCATCAGCGAAGCAGCAAAAGAATGATCCTGTAATTCGATATTGAACTTACGGCAGAGATCCCGAACCTGAAGATGGTTCGCCCCGATCCATTCGCCGCCGAGTTCGCAGATCAGCCTGGGACTTTGCGGGAAGCTGTAAGAGAGGACGCGGCCGCCGATGCGGTCACGAGCTTCAAGTACTGTCACTCGCCACCCAGCACTTATCAAGGCGTAAGCAGCGGCAAGACCGGATAGACCAGCGCCAATTATGATGCACGAGTGTGACTGGAGGGCGAAGGACGTGTTAAAGAGAAGCGGAACCCCAAGCGTCGCGATGCCGGCGCGCTTCAGAAAATCGCGTCGCGTCGATCCTGGTTTTCGCGTGGCTCGCTTGCGCCGCAGCTTACCCTTATTTGTCATTCATGCGATTGGCCAACAAGGTATTTCCAACTTAACTCCGCCCCAAGGGCTTTTTTCGCAAGAGGTCGGCGCGATTTTGCCCCCATACTGGTTCAAGACTTTCTCCGTATCGGTTGAATACCGCCTGGCTCTAATACAGCATAGCGTGAGTGGAATCCAACACACGAAAAATACCACCAGCGACCTCCAGAAAAAAGGTTCGAGGCCGGCGGCTTCGAAGTGCACGTCAAACGGATCGTTCATAAAATAAGACCATCGGTCAAGACAAAACACGGCGAAACAACCGATGACAGGAAACAGGAAGAAGAAGTTGCGGACGATTCCAAACCCCGCCCGGTGCAGCCATGCATTGGCTGCGCCCCTGGCGCCTGCCTTCATGGGCCTTAGATTACTAAGAGAGTGAACAGTCAATAAGGAATGGTCAACTGTGACGAAGAGACTATTCGAAATGATTGTATGAAAGATGAGCCAGCGTCGTCCGCTGGAATGCTCTTGTAGCCTACTTTCACTCCGCGACGAATCCTTATTTTCGTAAGGACGCGGCGTATCAGTATCCTGAAGTAGCAAACCAATAGTGTGATTCTCGCGCCGCGCCACGAGGACGAGCCACAACGAAAGTACAAAGAGGCATGCCGATCCCAGTACGGCAACATCATCAATAGAAACCCGAATGCCGAGAGGTGAGATTTGGACAATCCTTGATTGCGCCCAGTCCTTCAGTGCCTGCTCCCCTAGTATTCCGGGCACATCCTTGGCGGCGAATTGACGCTCCTTCTCTTTGATAATCCAATTGTAGTCATATGATAAGTAGGCGTTGTATGCCGCGATCAGCATCATCATCGAGATGATGGCCATCACGCCCATCGTAAATCGAATCTGCGCCTGTGCAGCCTTTGCTCCCTCGAGCCGCGCGGCGATTGATTCAGGAGTTTCTGCTACCCAATCTGCAACGTGGTCTACGTCGTGGTGAGGTGTCATGGCCTTCCTCCGAGCGTTCAAAATCCCGCGAGGATGTGAAGATCCCAACGCCACCCGCTCGTGATGTCACTACCGTGTACTCGCGGAGTCCTTTCCGTTCCCTCCGGCGAGGAACGCTTTTGCTTCCTCAATTTCGGGCCGGTTGGTTTCGGCGCCGCGTGTGAGCGCGAGGAGCTTCGCGTAATAAGACTTGGTCTTCTTTTGATCGACGGCAAGTTTGCTTTGATCGGCTACCAGCCTGGCTGCGCGCGCGGCGCCGTAAAGCCCATTGAATCGATTTGGCGCGCTTCGAAGCGAGACCTCGAATTCCTGCAGGGCTGCGGCCGGTTGCTTTAGCTCCAGCAGTAGCTCGCCTAGTTGCTCGCGTGCTGGAAGAATGGCTCCCGGCGTGACGGGGTGTTTTTCAGTTGCATCATCCAGGTCGGCCGCCGCGCGCATTAGCCGTAACGCCTCCTCAGGCTTGCCTTCGGCTTGGGCCAGCCAGGCCGATGCAACCTGGCGCTCGATCTCAACCTGTTTGGCCCAATCATAACCACCTTTGACTTCAGCGAGCGCCTGTCCAATTGCGGCTAATTTCTCCACGTCCGATCGCGCTGAGGCCGTATCGCCAGTGCGCGCCGCGCCAATCGCACGCGCAAAATGAATGTGGGCTTCGGCCCAACTAAAGCGCGCCCAGGGAAATCCTCCCAACGGAGGCACTGTTAGTTTAGCTGCATCATCCCATCGTCGCCGCTCGAGAGCGTAGCGTGCGGGGATAGCAGCGACGGCATAGGCCACCTTGAAAGTCTCTGGCTCGGCCTTGGGAATAGTGCTCAGTTGATCGAGCACCGCGCGGGCTTGTTTATCCTGCGCGCTTTGCAGGTAGCCATAGGCCAGATAGTCCATCGCGTGAAATGTTTCATCCCAAACACCGGTCATCTTATTTCTGCGGGCAAACGCCTTCGCCGACGCTTCGGCATCGAGATTTGACCGTATTGCCTCTTGCCACAAACCCAAACGTATGAAGATGTGTGAAGGCATATGCTGTGCGTGGGCCGACGCGGGAGCGATCTTCGCGTAACTCCGCGCGGCAGGCAGCGCCAGTCGGGCCAGCGCCGGATAGTCGTAGCTGTGAATGATGTAGTGGGTGACGCCGGGATGCAGCGGCTCACGCGCAAGGACGCGATTCAAAATCTGAGCGGCTTTCTTTTCATTGGTGTAGTTCTTGTCATCGTCCATCATCCCCGTCGCTATAAGAGTCAGCGAATAGAACACGCCGGCTTCACGGTCTGTCGGATGGCGCTGGTAAAGCTGCTCCATCGTCTCGCTGTAAGCGAAGCTGCGCTTTTTATGATCAAGTTTGTCCGCGTCTTTGTAAAAAACTTCTATGGCCGCGATGTAATCTCGCTCGCGCCCGGTACGAGCGCCGATGGTCTTTGCCTTTTCAATGGCGCTCGATCCCTTCTGCAACTCGGCCGCTGTTGGCGGCGCCCAGATTGAGTGATAGTTGCTCATCGCAATGCCCCAGTAACCCATGGCGCAGCGCGGGTCGGTGCCGGTAACTTCGGTGAACGCCTTTTCAGCCTCTTCATACTCAAACGAATGAAGCCAGGCGACAGCGCGATTGAATTGCTTCTGAGCCTTCGGAGTACACGAGACGGCAAAATTGACCTGCCCGAGCTTTTCCGTTGGTTCGTGCATGTGCTGGTGTCCCGCTTGCGCCCTGGCGGAATGAGAAGGGAAGAGAAGGACGGTTAGAACGGCAGCAGTTAATAGTATGACGTGCCGAAGATTGTGGTTCACAGTGTGGCTCCCTTTCTACGATCCACCCGCTACAAGCAGGCGGTACTGACTTCATGACGGGGGAAGAAAGAATTACAAAAGGCAGTCGGGGTTGTCTCTATCCAGAACATCGCGCTTGGCAACTGTGTTTTTTATGCCAAAGACGGCGGCGTGTCAATACGAAGACTAGGATAAGCCGCTAACGCCAGACGGTGCTAATGAGATCGCCTCGCGTCCGACCTGAGCTACACGTCTCTGCGTTTTCTAGCGCCCTCAGCCTAATGCCGATAAGATGCTGCCACAATAGTTTCCAGGACATACAACCTATGAAAAACATGCTGACCACTCTTCTGCTGTTTTGCTTTGCGAGCGTCTCTTTCGCGCAGATGCCGGATCGGCAACAGTTCATTCGCACCGAGGCGCCGGTAATTGCGCTGGTCCATGTGCGAGTGATTGATGGAACCGGTGCGGCGCCGCAAGACGATCAAACTGTCATCATTACTGGCGGGAAGATTCAATCGGTTGGCCCAAGTGCAGATGCGAAGGTCCCGATCAATGCACAGACCCTGGATCTCAACGGCTACACGGTTCTGCCGGGACTCGTCGGCATGCACAACCACATGTTCTTCCCGATGGGCGGTTCGCCGCCAATGTACTCGAACATGGGCAGCAGTTTTCCTCGTCTCTACCTCGCGCTGGGCGTAACAACCATTCGCACCACCGGCAGTGTCGCCCCCTACACTGATCTCGAAATCAAGCGGCTGATTGATTCCGGTCGCATGATTGGACCGAAAATGTTCATCACTGCGCCTTACCTGGAGGGGCGCGGCGCATTCACTCCCGTGATGCATGAACTCACAGGCCCTGACGATGCTCGGCGTATGGTCAACTACTGGGCCGACGCCGGCGCCACTTCGTTTAAGGCGTATATGAACATCACGCGCGTGCAGTTGCGCGCGGTTGTTGAAGAAGCACACAAACGCGGTTTGAAAGTCACCGGACATCTCTGCTCAATCGGTTATCGCGAAGCCGCGGAGTTGGGCATCGATAACCTTGAGCATGGTTTGCTTGCAAATTCGGAATTCGTTCCCGATAAACAACCGGATAAATGTCCGGGGGCAGCCGTTAGCGCTAGTCTCCGGCAGCTCGACATCAATAGCGACGCGGTAAAGGAAACGATTCGCACACTCGTGGCGAAAAAAGTCGCTCTCACTTCCACTTTGCCGGTGTTCGAAGCCGGCGCGCCGTTGACTCAAACCGGAATTGGCGCCGCAACCGCGGTACTGAATCCGCGCGTCCTTAATGTGATGAATACGGACGCGCGCGTGCGCTACCTGACGGCTCGCTCGCGCATCGCGGCCGATTCACCTGCGGCCGCGCTAGTGCGTAAATCGATGGATTTTGAACGCGCGTTTGTGCAAGCCGGCGGTTTGCTGATCGCTGGTCTTGATCCAACAGGGAACGGAGGAGTCGTGGCCGGCTTTGGCGATTTACGCGAAGTTGAACTCCTGGTTGAAGCCGGCTTCACGCCTGTGGAAGCCATAACGATCGCCAGTCTCAATGGCGCCAAATTTCTTGGTGAAGACGCGCGCATCGGGTCAATTGCTCCGGGCAAGCAGGCCGACTTGATGGTAGTGAAGGGAAATCCCGCGAGCAACATTAACGACATCGAGAAGGTTGAGATTGTTTTTAAAGACGGCATTGGGTATGACTCAGAAAAACTGATTCAATCTGTTCAGGGGTTGGTTGGAATTCGTTGAGCAGGCATTCGAGATTCACATCCTCGCGCTTTCGGAAAGGCCTGGCTAGATAAACCAATTTCCATGAGGCCCGCGACTTGAATTCAGCGAGGCTTGCTCGCTTCTTTAAACGATCGCTTGAAACTCAAAACCAATGCCAATTCGAATTCTTTTGCAAACCACTATCCCGCCGACCGAAGACGATTGGAACATCGATCGCTTTCGCCTGCTGCGCGAGCACTTAACCTCACTTAAGCACGAAGATGGCAGTCCACTTTGTGAGGTTACCGCGCGCAACCGGGCCCAAAACGTTACGGGTGATGATCCGATTCTTAGCCGGTTAGACAACGCTGATTTAGAGGAACTTTGGCTGTTCGCGGTCGATGCAGGCGACGGTCTGTCAGAAAAGGATTGTGAAGGCATCACACGCTTTCGACAACGCGGCGGTGGCATTATGGCGACGCGCGACCATCAGGATCTCGGCTCGTCGATTTGTACCATCGGCGGTATTGGCGCCGCACACTTCTTCCATTCGCTAAACATGGACCCGGATGAGTCTCGACGAGCGCTTGACGATCAGGACACACCGTCGATCTCCTGGCCAAACTATCACTCAGGAAGCAACGGCGATTATCAACGAGTGATTGCGGTCGCACCGGCCCATGAACTATTGCGCCGCAGCGACTCGTCGTCGGGATTGATTGAATTCTTTCCGGCCCATCCTCACGAAGGTGGAGTCGGGGTGCCACAGAGTGAAGCAAATGCGCGCGTCATTGCCACCGGAGTTAGTCAGGTAACGAACCGTCCTTTCAATCTGGCTGTGGCATTTGAGTGCGCTCAGGACAAGCACGGCAACAAGCTGGGAAGGGGAGTGGCAGAATCCAGTTTTCATCATTTTGTGGATTACAACTGGGACATCGATAGTGGCTGCCCCCGCTTCCTTGTGGAAGCGCCCGGGGACGGCATTAAGCGCGAGCCGAAGAAACTGGAGGACATCAAGACTTACGTGCGCAATTTGGCGGTATGGCTTGCGCCACAATCGATCTAGTTCGCTGTGACGGTCGGAAGCGCCTCTATAGAAGCCCGTTTAAGTTGCAACAGTTGGATGGGGTTCGCCGCTCTTACAGAAAGCGCGGGCGTTGTGGCGCGAAGCGATCTCATTAGCACCGCGGCTTCAGCCCGGTGATAGCTAACGGGCATCGATAAGGAACCGTTTCTAACGGTTTTGTTGACAGGTGGCAGGAGAAACCGTTGGAAACAGTTCAGGAAGCATTTGTAGAACTTAATCACCGGGCTGAAGCCACGGTGCTAATGACATCGCTTCGCGTTCCCATAGTCTGCAATCCCAATAAGAAGTAGATATAAACAACCCAAACTGATCCCCTACTCAACCGACTCTCCTACTTCACAAACCTACCGTCACGGCGCGTGCTCAGCAACTGGAGAATGAAACCGTTCCGCAGTTCGAGCCCGCGCTTTGATTGCTTCAACTTCTCGATCTCTGGGAGGCGCGTTCGTTACCAGAGATTCCAAGAGCCGGTGCGCTGCCTGTGCCACCTCTTCAATGGCACGGTTAAAAGCGACCTCGTTAGCTTTTGACGGTTTAGTAAAGCCACTTAACTTGCGCACGAATTGCAGTGACGACGCGCGAATTTCTTCATCGGTGGCAGGTGGCTTGAAGTTGTGAAGGGTCTTAATGTTTCGACACATAGATTTCTTCCTTATGCGATTTCGCTTCACTAGAAAATAACAGGGAAGGAAGGGAAATAACAGGGAGGGAAGGGAATTGAGAAGTGGAGTCCGCTGCTGACCGTCCGGCCGCGCCCAGCGAAGCTGTCTAAAACTGAAATGCCGCGATGTTGAATCGCGGCATTTTCTTTTTTGGAAGATTGATTCGACGAAATTGAATTCTTATCTACCGAGGTCTGCGAAAGTCACCACTAAGACGCGGCAGCATGTTGAACGAGTGGTTGCCCGGTTTCGCGAGTGGCTGCTCGGCTTATTTGCGTGATTTGCGTCGCTCGATTTGTCCGCGCTTTCCAGATCAAACGAAGCACTTCAGCAACCAGCTCCTGATTATCCACGGGCTTCACCAGATAGCCCTGCGCGCCGCTGGTATAGGCTTCAGTCTTGTCTTTTTCGTATCCCGCTCCGGAATAAAAAAGGAGGGGCGCCGGTTCCGCCTTTCGCGTGAAGGCGAAGGCAATGCTGGACGAGTTCCAACGAGGCGGCGAATTCCAACACCTATTGCTGCGTTACACTCAAGCGCTGATCACTCAAATTTCGCAGACGGCAGTCTGCAATCGACTGCACTCGGTGGACCAGCGTCTCTGCCGCTGGCTTCTGATGACTCACGATCTTACGCTATCAGACGAGCTGCAAATGACCCACGAGTTCATCTCACATATGTTAGGAGTGCGACGCGAAGGCGTCACGATGGCTGCACGGCGGTTGCAAGACATGGGAATGATCAGCTACGCGCGCGGCCACATTAAGATTCTCGACCGGAAGCAGCTTCTGGCCCACGTCTGCGAGTGTTATCAGGTCGTGCAGGACTAACACCGCCGCTTGCTTGGCTGAACTGCTGTCGGCCGCTTCCCCTTACGCTCCATCCCTGGCTTTCTTTTTTTGTCTCCGCCGTGCAGCGCGCTTATCCTTTCTTTTACTACTGCTCAACCATTTCAACAAGGATAGCACGCTTCCGATCACCGCGATTGCGATAAGTGTATAAACGACGTAATCGACTACCGGCGAATTGAGGAAACGCAGAATGTGTTTGCCGAAGTAGAGCGCTAAAAGAGCTTCGATCGTAAATCTCACCAATCGCCCTGCAAACACGCCGCCGTAAAGTTTTGTGCGCGAAGTTTGCAGAGCGCTGGCAGTCATGATTACGGGTGTAAATGGAAATGGCGGCGGCACCAGCGTGGCGGTGAAGACCACCCAGCCGACACGTTTATCCAGTTTCTTTTTCATTTGCTCGACGCGCTTTGGCTTAACAAATCTTGCCAGACCTTTTTCGCCGGCTTTGCGCATGATCGAATCAACAATGAAGATGCCCAACAGCGAGCCGAGCGCGGAAACCACCACATAAACAATCCACACCGGACCGCGACTCGAACTCACCAGCGCGATCAGCAGGAAGTCGTTACCGAACGGCAGGACCAAAAACGATGAATCCAGCGCGCCCAACAGGAAGAGGCCGGGCGCGCCCAGGCGGCGGAAAAAATCTACGATTGCGTATGCTCTGGAAGAACCAAGAATGAATAGAAGAAATGTTTGCACTCGAGACTCCCGCAATGAACTTCATAATTAAAGTGATGCATTCGAGCACAATGAGATGACTTAGAAAAGCGCCCATGCCAAGTCGTGAGGAAAGCATTACAACTCCGCAATACGGAGGAGTGCGGGATACTCATTCTTCCGACTTACCGTCGAACCTGCCAAGGGCGTACAATTCGTCGCATGGCAAAGTACCTTGACGTCGCAACCTGGTCACGTCGTCAACTGTTTGAGTTCTTCCTTGATTACGACAATCCTTATTTCAATGTTTGTCTGCGGCTTGACGTGACCGACGTATTAAGTTGGCTGCGCAGCCGCACCAGAGTTAGCGTGTCGCTGGCCAATCACTACTTTGCCTTGCGCGTGGCAAACGAAATCGAGCCGTTTCGTTATCGTTTAGAAGACGGCAAGGTGCTCGTTCATGAGATCATCAACGGGGGAACGACGGTGTTATTGCCAGACGAGACTTTCACCTTCGCGTATTTCGACTACCACGAGGGCTTTGATGACTTCATGAAAGGCGCGCAAGAGTCAGTCGCCCAAACGATTGCAAAACCAACTTTTCAGCCAACACCACGCGATAATTTGATATATTTCACGACCCTGCCGTGGTTGCCTTTCACAAGCTTTGCCCACGCGCGCAAGCGCGGACGTGGAGATTCGGTGCCGCGAATTGCTTTTGGCAGATTTGTCAATGAAAACGATCGCACGTGGATGCCTTTTTCCGTTGAAGTTCATCATGCCTTGATGGACGGGCTGCACGTCGGACGCTATGTAAACCGCTTGCAGGAAGCGCTTGCTAATCCGGCAGATTATGTCTCAGGGAAGAGGAGTTAATTTTCGCTACTTTCCGCGGGCGCTGCGGGTTGCAGGCGTGCACGCAATTATATTTTCGTTACGACAGCTAACATGGTAAATAACTACGAATAACTACAAAACTAATCATTGACACAGCTCGATGACGTTAATAAGATTGGCCCGCCCTCGCAGTGAAATACCGCACCTGAATTCGATCTGGATTATTGATCCAGATCTTTTCCTACTACGAAGACGCAAACTAACGTTTGCGCTACAACAGGAGAAAAACATGCGTAACCCCCTGCTTCGCTCCTTTGCTTCCAACATCAAAGGATTGAGTTTTTGTGTGCTTTGTACCTTCGCTTTTGCCACCTTAGTGTTGGGCCAGGCGCAAATCACTACCGGCACTATTCAAGGAACCGTCACTGACGCAAACGGTGCGATTGTGCCGGGGGCGACAGTCGAGATTAAGAATCTCGAAACAAATTTTTCCAAGACATTGACGTCAGACGAAGGCGGACGCTTTGTCGCGCTCGCACTTCCCTCAGGCAAATACAATGTAACGGTAACCAAGCAGGGTTTCGGCACTCTGGTGGCGGAAAATCTCGAATTGACTGTCGGGCAGACGATGACGCTGCCGATATCAATGAAGGTCTCGGGAGTGGAGGAACGGGTCACAATTACAGCGCCCACCGTTGATACTGTAAAAACCGAGTCAAGCACCACACTCAATGAAACTGCAGTCTCGAACACGCCTATCCTCGGCCGTAAGTTTGAAGATCTCCTCACTTTGACTCCGGGCGTGAGCATTGTGCAGGGACCAGATGGCGACGAGATTAGTTTCGCGGGGCAGCGCGGCGTCTTTAACAATGTCAGCTTCGACGGCGGCGATTACAACAACGGTTTCTTCGGCGAACAGCTCGGTGGGCAGCGCGCTGCGATCGACATCCCATTGGACGCTATCAAGGAATTTCAAGTAGTGGCCACCGGCGCCGCTGCGGAGTTTGGCCGCACCGCCGGCGGTATCATCAACGTGATTCCCAAGTCGGGTACCAACAGCATGCATGGCAGTCTCTTTTATTTCCAGCGGTTAGAAGCTCTCACCGCCAACACCTCCGACAATAAACCGCTAACAGGCTTTCACCGCGAGCAATTTGGCGCAAGTTTGGGTGGCCCGATAAAGAAAGATAAAGCGTTTTACTTTCTTGCTTTCGAGGGCGTTCGCGAGAATTTGGATCGGGAGAACCTGAGCACACCGATCGGAACGCCTTGTCCAGTGGCGGCGCCGACGATTCTGGCCAACGAGGCATCGATAAATGGCAGCCCCGATTGCCAAAGGGTGGCGCTGATTAATTTCTTCCAGACGAATCGCAATCAGGCGGAAGGCTTGCCAGTCAAACATCAAATCAGTAATACGGCGATTTTGTTTAAGACGGACTGGGAGCTTTCAGCGAACAACAAACTCGGCGTCTCCTACAACTTTGATTACTCTAAGAACACTAATCAGACTTTCGACGTTTCCACTTACGGAAATTCCGCGAATGGTATTGAGGGTCCGTCGAAGATCAATAACTTGAACGTCAATCTCTTCAGCACCATTTCAGCTAACAAATTGAATGAAGCGCACTTCTCGTATACGCGCGAGCTGCGGCCGCGTTCTGCGATCATGTCTAACGTGCCGGCTGATACGGCCATGGGTTTCGGGACGACGTTCAGATTCGGTCATCCGTTCTTTCTCAACCCAAACGTGGATGAACTGCTTTGGCGCACTGACCTCAAGGATAACTTTTCGATTGTTTCCGGTAATCACAACATCAAATTCGGCGGTCAATGGCTGCATACACTCAACGACCAGGTCTTCCGTGGATTCTTTGAGGGGCGATATATCTTCGATAGCGTAAGTGGGTTTTTGCGTTATACCTCGGCGCCCGCTGCTAACGGTTTTGGACCAACCGCCGGCGAATGTTTTAGCGCTACCGGCGCCTTTACTGGCTGGATTACGACGGGTGCGCCTTTTAGTCAGGCGTGTCCGGCGGGCAGCAGCGTGGGTGGTCCATTGTTGCTCTTCCTGCAGGGCGCCGCCCGGAACGGACCGGCCACCGATGCTGCGGGTGCTTCAAAGATAACGAACGAGGACTATTCGTTATTCGCGCAGGACCGGTGGCAGATCCGGCCTAACTTCTCTTTGAGTTACGGACTTCGTTGGGATGCGCAGATCTTTCCCGACGTAACTGTGCCACCTGCGGAAACTGCATATGGACGTTTTCTGAGTGACCCACGTTTTCCTTCGGACGGCACGTTGCATAGTCCGAAAAAACAATTTCAGCCGCGCGTAGGTTTTTCGTGGGACATATCCAAAGAAGGGAAGTCGGTTCTGAGAGGGAGCTACGGAATCTATTACGCTCGTCAGAACATGCTCTCGCAAGTTGGCTCGATCACGACCAACGGCGTTCAGCAGCAGACGATCTTTGTAAGTTCGCAACTGATCTCGTTTGGCGTGCCGGCGCCTACCTGGCCCGGACTCGTCACCCCCGGCGCCGGTTCCTGCAACACGATTAATGGCTTCAGTGCTGCGGGTCCGTTTACTAATCCGTTCCCATGCTTCAGCGGTGTCCGTGTATTCAGCCGCGATTATGCGAATCCGAGAATTTACACAGCGAACGTTCAGTTTGAGCAGCAAATCAGCCGTGACCTGTCAGTCTATTTTGATTTCACGCATTCGAAAGGCGTCCATCTGACACGCTTCTTAGATGTAAATCGAAAGTTGAACGCGGCAGGTTTTCCAATCTTCGGCGACTACCTCGGCCAGGTGTTTGTTGCAAGCGCCCTTGGCAAATCACTGTATAACGGGTTCACAGTTGGCATGCGCAAACGCCTTAGCCACAGATACCAATTCGAATGGAACTATGTTTTTTCTAAAGACAAGGACGACGACTCGAACGAACGCGATCCGTTTGTCGACCGCGCGTTTGACATTAACAATCTGCAATCTGATTACGCGCTGTCAGACCGCGACATCCGTCACAAGTTCAATTTTTTCATGTACTCAGAGTTGCCCTGGGGTTTTGAGTTCACTCCGCGCATTCAGGCGCGCTCGGCGCAGCCGGCCACGCCCGCGCCGGCTACGGCAACCAATCGGAATACGCTCCGCAAAGACAATCGGTATTTTTCGTTCGATTGGCGCTTGGCACGTCCGTTTAAGTTTGGCGAGCGGTACGAGCTAATTCCGATAGTGGAAATGTTCAATACTTTCAATAACAAAAACTTAATCAACTCGTTGATCGGCGCCGGCAACCAAAATTCTCTGACCGCACCCAGCTTGTTTAACTTCGACGGCTTCCTGCGTCAGGGCGTAGGCGAGCCGCGACAATTGCAGTTGGCGGTGAAGCTAACGTTCTAAGGAAGGCACTGCACCTTTTGTGCCTTCCTCTGTGTTCTCTGTGTCTCCGTGGTGAAGAACAAAATGAGTTCACCACAGAGGCACAGAGCCCACCGAGGTTGCACAGAGAAAACAATCCCACGTCCAGAATTCCGCAAGTCTGAAGGCAGTTTCTCTAAATTGCAGCCACATGCTCGCTGATTAGCTTTGCAGCAGCGGCCGGTGATTGATTTGTGGTGTCGAGTGAGATGTCGCGTGGCAGTTTGGCGAACCCAAAAGCACCGTCATCTTTTAGTGAACGATACTGATCGACTGAGACCAGCTTTCCGAATTCTTTCCGTGAAGGTTCCTCTATCCGCCGCTCGAGTTCCTCCTGGGTGCAAGTCAATTCCACAAAGACCACCCGTCCGCCGGTCGCTGCAACCACCTCAATCGTTTTCTGAATAAATTCTTCGTTAACTGTGCGCTCCGGATTAAAGGTGAAGATCAGCGAAGAGTCGTTTCGAGCGGCCTCTGCAAATGCGGCGAGCCAAATCTGTTCTCGCAAGCTAATGAAGGGCGGGGTGCCGAAAGCGAAAAGGGAGCTAACCAGGTCTACAGTGAGGTGATTGTGAAACACGGGAAAACCGGTGACCTTGGCGAGTTCGCGTGCCACCGTCAGTTTTCCGACGGCTGGCGCCCCGTGAATGAAGATGAGTATCATTTCAGAAGTTCGGTTGGCGATATCGCCTGCTCCGCTGGCTGGCTTGCTCACTTCAGGATCTCGATCTTTGTTATGGGATGCACTTCCCAGGCGGTGGCGCGCCAGTTGTTCGCTCTTCCCGGCGCGGTGTTTTCAGCTTCGCCAGCGTGTAAACCATCAAAGAAAAGCCAGCCTTCGAATCGCGCCCGACGACCTACTAAATCGCGCGCCAATTTTTCCCTCGACCATTCTTTGGTTGTCTCCATTCGCGGCGTTATTTCCAAAACAACCTGCTCGCGTGGCGGCGCTTCTAAACGGGGCGCGAGCATGATGTGGATATCGCGACGGCAAAAACAGTTCGCAGCTTCCAGCGGGCCTAACGAGATCCCCACTACCTGGCCTTCAATCCGGACTGGCCTTGCATTTGACCAACGAGACCGATCGTCGCCGGGCTGTAAAAGCATTTCGAGCGTAACTCGCGTGTCGAAATCTGATGGCTGTGGTAGTGCGGTTCGATTTTTTAGTTACTGAAATCCGCGCCGCTGCGGGGTCAGGGCCACACCGGACGTTGGGCAGTAGTTCCTGGCTGCGACAAATAGGATTACCAGCAGCGCGACGGGAACTAAGCTGAAGCGGCCGATTCGTTTCATTCTCCCTAATCGTAAAGGTTAACCAAAGTTAAGCGAAAGGGCGGCGGAAGTGGCATAGACTTTTTAGTCTGTGCCGGCTCGTCAGCACAGACTTTTAGTCTTTCTCCCTTAAATCAAATAATGAGTTTACTTTTTCGTCCAGGGAGAGCTTTGGAAATCCTGACCACGCTTTTCAGCGTTGTGCTTGCACGGTTCATCGTAGATGACGAAAAAAAAAAGATCAAACGGGCGTTTACAATTGGTAACCTCAGACTGCGATGCAATAGTTGCATTGTTTTCGCTTCAGCGGAGCGAGATGTTCATAGCAAAAAATCCGCGCCAAACCTCTCGCTCCATTAGGAGCGAAACATGGCCGCGTAAGGACCCCGAAGCAGGAAAAAGCGTTTGCCCTGCTAGGGAGCTTCGAGGTAAACAAAGAACCGCGCCAGGCTATAAACATCGCGACCCCTTACTCCCTTTCGCGCGGAGCGACAAACCGCGGTCTTTTCCACTTTCAGCTTGAATCCGCCTTTCACAATTTACACTTCTTCTTCTATACTTGGCCCTCCGTTAGTCTCCCTGGCGCAAGTTTGGGCGCCGTGAAATTCATATAACAAAGAAAGATGGTGTATATGCGCGAGTTGATCGCCCGCAGCCGCGTGCTGCCGCTCCTGACTCTTTTGACCGCTCTCCTTATCGTTGGCAGCGTAAGCACGAAAAATATGGAGATGCTGAGGATTGAAGCCGTCGTAGCTCAGTCTCCCGTTTCCGCGAACGCAAACCCTTTGCTGGCAAATTGGGTCGGCCCTTACGGTGGCGTGCCGCCTTTTGATCGAGTACAGATCTCGTCTTTCAAACCTGCACTCGAAACCGCAATGAGTGAAAGCCTCGCCCAGGTTGAGCAGATCGCGAAAAACTCTGCTGCTCCAACTTTCGAAAATACGATTGCAGCGCTGGAACGTTCCGGCCGCACACTCGACCGCGTGATGACGATTTACGGTGTTTGGGGCGGCACCATGGCTTCGCCGGAGTTTCAGGTTGTGCAGCGCGAAATGGCGCCAAAGATAGCCGCTTTCAGCGATCAAATTACGCAGAACGAAGCCCTCTTCAAACGAATCGACGCTATCTACAATTCTGCCGACAAGAAAAAACTTACCCCCGAGCAGCAACGCCTGGCCTGGGTCTATTACGTAGACTTCGTTCGCTCTGGTGCGAAGCTTGGGACCGAAGCCAAAGCTCGCTTATCGCAAATCAACCAGGAGCTGGCTGGTTTGTTCACGCGCTTCAGTCAAAACGTGTTGGCCGAGGAGAACGGTCAATTCATTCTGCTGAAGAGCGAGGCTGAATTGTCAGGCTTGCCGCAGCCATTGCGCGATGCTGTAGCCGCTGCCGCTACGACGAAGAAAGAAACTGGCTGGCTTATCCAGAACACGCGCTCGGCGGTCGATCCCTTTCTGACTTATTCCGACCGGCGCGATTTGCGCGAAAAGGCCTGGCGCATGTTCGTGAGTCGTGGCGACCACGGCGACGAACATGACAACAACGCCCTCATAACTCAAATATTAGGACTGCGGGCGGAACGCGCCAAGCTGCTTGGTTACGCGACGCATGCACACTGGCGCGTCGAGAACTCGATGGCGAAAACGCCGGAGCGCGCGATGGAATTGATGGAAGCCGTCTGGAAGCCGGCCGTAGCGCGCGTTCACGAAGAAGTCGCCGACATGCAGGCCCTCGCGGACAAGGAAGGCGCGAAAATCAAAATTGAGCCATGGGATTATCGCTATTACGCCGAGAAAGTTCGCAAAGCGAAATACGATCTCGATCAGAACGAGGTTAAGCCGTACCTGCAACTAGAGAAACTGCGCGAAGGCATATTCTGGGTTGCGGGTGAGCTTTTCAATTTCAACTTCACGCCGGTTACTAACGTTCCGGTCGCTCATCCCGACATCCGCGTTTGGGAAGTGACTGACAAGACAACCAGGAAACACATCGGCCTTTGGTACTTTGATCCATACGCGCGCGCCGGCAAACGTTCGGGCGCCTGGATGAATGCGTATCGTAGCCAGGAAAAAATTGATGGGGCAATTACGACCATCGTCTCTAACAACTCTAACTTCATCAAAGGAAAACCCGGCGAGCCTCTCTTAATTTCCTGGGACGACGCGGCGACGATGTTTCATGAGTTTGGTCATGCGCTACATGGTCTTAGCTCAAACGTGACCTATCCGGGGCTTTCCGGAACGGCAGTAGTCCGCGATTATGTTGAGTTCCCGTCTCAGCTCATGGAGCACTGGCTGTCCACTCCCGAAGTGCTCAACCGTTTTGCAGTTCACTATCAAACCGGTAAACCGATTCCAGCGGATCTGGTCGCCAGAATTAAACGGTCGGCAACATTCAACCAGGGTTTCATTACGGTTGAGTACCTGGCGAGCGCTTTAGTTGATATGAAACTGCATCTGGCCGGTGATAAGAAAATTGATGCGGATGCTTTTGAGAAAGAAACCTTGGCCCAACTCGGCATGCCGCATGAGATCGTCATGCGTCACCGGTCGCCGCATTTCCTTCACATCTTCTCGAGCGACGGTTATTCGGCCGGGTACTACAGCTACTTGTGGTCGGATGTGTTAACGGCTGATGCGTATCAGGCTTTCGTTGAGGGTGGCGGTCCTTATGATCCGAAGGTGGCCGCGCGCCTGCGCAAATATATATTCTCGGTCGGTAACACCATTGACCCGGCTGAAGGCTATCGCTCCTTCCGCGGCCGCGATGCGAAGGTTGAAGCCTTAATGAAGAAACGCGGCTTTCCGACCGGGACTTAAACCTCATTGAGATGGAGGTCATCTATCACGCGACTGAACGAGTCGTTGACAAAAACTTTGCTAAGAGCGTATAAGAGTGACTCCTATTTTGAAGCGAAGTCTCGAAATGAAAACGACCATTAACAACAGCCGCACGATCAACACCAACTGGTACTGGTGGAGTGTCAGCATTGGCGGCTGTGTTCTTTGGCGTGAGATGTAGGCAAAAATAACAAGCCACATCGGCTATTACCGGAACCTGCTGCCAACTTTGGCGGCGGGTTTTTTTTGGTTTGACGGTTGGATGAGAAAAAGCGGCGATACAGAGGCAAATATGCTTATCGTAATGAAAACAAATGCAACTGAACGCGAAGTTGCGACAGTGGTTCGCGTGGCTGCTGAGATCGGCTTGCGCGCACACGCTCTGCCGGGTGCATTACGCACCGCCGTTGGCATCACCGGCAACCAGGGCCCCGTCGATGCTAATCATTTTGAGAATTTGGCCGGTGTGGCCGAAGTAATACGCGTCACCAAACCCTACAAATTGATTACGCTCGATCTGAAAAGGGAAAAGACCATTGTGCGCTCGGACGATGCTGCAATTGGCGATGGCGATCTCACCATAATCGCCGGACCGTGCGCCGTTGAAAGCCGCGAACAAACACTTGCGATTGCCGAAACGGTAAAGCGTAGCGGCGCGAAGTATTTTCGCGGCGGGGCGTTCAAGCCGCGCAGTTCACCTTACGACTTCCAGGGACTGGGCGAAGCAGGTTTGCAGATTTTGGCTGAAGTTCGAGAGCGGTTTGGTTTGAAAATCGTTACTGAAGCACTCGACGACGCCGGCGTAGACCTGGTTGAGCGTTACGGCGACGTAATTCAAATCGGCGCACGCAACATGCAGAACTTTACGCTTTTGCGCCGGGCCGGACGGTCGCACCTTCCTGTGCTCCTTAAGCGCGGGCTGTCGGCCACGCTTGATGAATGGTTGCTGGCCGCTGAGTACATCATGGCCGAAGGGAACTACAACGTGATTTTGTGCGAGCGGGGTATTCGCACCTTTGCTCAGCACACGCGTAACACCCTCGACCTCGCTGCCGTCCCGGCCGTACGCGCGGTGTCGCATTTGCCAGTGATCGTGGATCCGTCTCACGGCACCGGCAAGAACTATATGGTCGGGCCGCTTGCGCGAGCTGGCGTGGCGGTGGGCGCCGACGGATTAATTATCGAGGTGCACAATCAGCCAGAGCGCGCACTTTCAGATAGTGCTCAATCACTGACACCTGAGAGTTATGAGCAGCTCGTGGCCGAGGTACTGGCAATTCACAAGGTGATTGCTTCAGTGGAGACCGTGGCCGTTTGACACGAATGTTGTTGCGCAGACTTCGTGGGCCGTCGCAACATCGCCTTAGCAAAGATGACAAACGTCACCCCATCATCGTTTGAAGAATTTGAACGCGCGACGGCGTTAGGGAACATGGTTCCAGTCGTGCGCACAGTTGCGGGTTGTTTTCAAGCGCCGGTTGATGCTTTCGAACGACTAAGCGAGAGTGCGCCATATGCTTTCCTTTTTGAGTCGGTGGAGGGCGGCGAAAGTCTTGCGCGACATTCATTCATCGGCGTTGACCCCGAGATGATCGTACGAGGTCGAGGAAACCAAACGATAGTCGAAAGGGCTGGCGCTCGCGAAACCCTTCAAGTCTCAGCGCATGAATTCATTTCAACATATTTTAGAACAAAAGCTCTGGTGCCGATGGACGGTCTGCCACCACTTGCCGGGGGAGCCGTCGGCTATGTGGGTTTCCAGGCAACGCAATGGTTTGAAAAAGCGTTTGCCAACAAGAGTGATTGCGAATGCGACGACGCAGTCTGGATGTTTTTCAAAACGGTCGTGGCAATCGAACGCGGTAGTAAAACGACTCAAATCATCTCGGTCGTCATTGCGGAAGAAGCTGGAGACGATCGGGCGCTTTTGCAGAAGCTTTTCGAGCGGGCGGTAGAAGAAACCGCACGGTTCGAGAAGACGCTGCGGGACGATGAAAGCGTACCCATCGCTAATGTGAAGCAAACGCACAGGGAAGCGTCTTTCGTATCGAATTGGAGCCGTGAATCGTTTGAAGGCGCAGTCAGAGCGGTCAAAGACTACATCCTCGCCGGTGACTGTTATCAAGTTGTGATCTCGCAGCGCTTCGAAAGAAAGACGAGCGCGGAACCGTTGACGATCTACCGGGCGCTGCGCGCAACCAACCCCTCTCCATATATGTTCTTCCTAAAAATTGGTGCGAAAACGATCCTGGGAGCTTCACCGGAGATGCTGGTCCGTTGTCGCGGACGGCAGTTGGAATATCGACCCATCGCTGGAACACGGCCACGTGGAGACAATGAGACAGATGACGCTCTTCTGGCGAACGAATTGCGCGCAGATGCGAAGGAGGTCGCCGAGCACATTATGCTGGTCGATTTGGGCCGCAACGATCTTGGCAAGGTCGCGGAATATGGCTCGGTAGGGATCGAGAACCTCATGAGTGTCGAGCGCTATTCACATGTCCAACATCTGGTCAGCAGCCTGCGTGCACAACTCCGCAGTGGTCTTGATTGCTTTGACGCACTGGCCGCTTGCTTTCCTGCGGGAACCGTAACGGGTGCACCAAAAGTGCGAGCGATGGAAATTATCCAGCAGCTTGAACCGACGCAGCGCGGCGTCTATTCAGGAGCAATTCTTTACGCGGATTACGCCGGTAATCTTGATTCGTGCATCGCGATTCGCATGGTCGTGATTGATGAAGATGGCGTCGCGTCTGTGCAGGCCGGCGCCGGCATCGTGGCCGGTTCAGTTCCGGCTCTTGAATATGAAGAGAGCATTAACAAGGCGCGGGCCCTGTTTCGCGCGATTGAAATGGGGGAAGGGATTCCATTTTACGAAAACCGAGTTACTACCGGCGAATAATGATTCTTGTCATAGACAACTACGACTCGTTTACTTACAACCTCGTGCAATACCTGGGCGAGCTGGGAGTCAACGTTGTCGTTCGTCGCAACGATCAAGTGTCGGTTGAAGAAATCGCGACACGATTGACTCCGGACAAGATCGTCATCTCGCCGGGGCCGGGTATTCCGGATCATGCGGGCCTCACCTTAGCGACGATCAAAAACTTTGCCGGGACGCTTCCAATTCTGGGTGTCTGCCTCGGTCATCAGGCGATTGGCCAGAGTTTTGGAGCACGCGTGATACGCGCGGAAAGCTGCGTCCATGGCAAAGCCTCGGAAGTTACCAGCGATAGACGAACGATTTTCAAAGGTATTGACAATCCATTTACCGCGGGCCGTTATCACTCGCTTGTTATCGATCCAAAGTCGGTGCCTGCTTGTTTAGAAGTCTCGGCGGTTACCTCGGACGGAGTGATTATGGGCATCCGGCACCGTGACCTTCAGGTTGAAGGAGTTCAATTCCATCCCGAATCGATACTGACTGGGCAGGGAAAGCATTTACTGGAAAATTTTCTCAACTTATGAGTTTCGACGCGACCCAAAAAAGAGTCAGACCCTTGTGGCTGCCGACTCCGGAACGGCGTGATGAGCCGCGACAAAACGCCGGGCTGCGAACGCTGTTATTAAAATTAATGCGTGGTGAGAATTTGCAGCGTCTCGAAGCGCGCGAGCTACTTGGCGCTCTGCTCGACGGCGAAGCAACTGACGCGCAAATCGCTGCTGCGCTTGTAGCTTTAGCCGTCAAGGGGGAAACAGTTGATGAGCTGGCAGGTATGGCTGCGGCGATGCGCGAACGGGCTGTTCGAATATCGACGCGGCACGAAAATTTTATCGATACCGCGGGCACAGGTTCGAGTGCCGTCAAAACTTTCAACGTTTCAACCGCGGCAGCTTTGGTAATCGCCGGGGCCGGATTGCCGGTAGCTAAACATGGTAGCCGGGCCGCCACCAGCCGTTCCGGAAGCGCCGATGTCTTGTCCGAACTGGGCGTCAAGGTCGACGTCTCTCCCGATGTGTCCCTGGAATGCATTAATAACATCGGTATCTGCTTTATGTTCGCGCCGATTTATCACGCGGCGACGGCGCGGGTGGCCGGCGTGCGACGCCAGTTGGGTGTTCCTACGACTTTTAACTTGCTCGGACCACTTACGAATCCCGCTGGAGCACCGCGACAGATAATCGGTGTCTGGCACCCGGCGCTGGTTGAACCGCTTGCCCAGACCTTAGCAGCGCTCAGTAGCGCCCATGGCTGATGGACCGGTTATTCAAAGATCGTCAGCACGCGCGCTGCGCAACGATTGCGCGGTCAAAGAGATTTTGCAAATGATCGGCGAAGTCCGGCGACAAACTGAAGTGCCCATCGTGCTTT
>JBPCLZ010000024.1:0-54123 GCA_051002775.1 Pyrinomonadaceae bacterium
CGACTTCTTCGTCGGGAGTGAAAGCGATCGCGATCGTCCCGTGTTTGATCTGCGGATTCTGCATCAGGGTGTCGGCCATCGTCATTATTTCGGCAATGCCGGCTTTGTCGTCCGAACCAAGCAAGGTGGTGCCATCAGCGGTAATGATGTCGTCGCCGATCAGCTCTTTGAGTACAGGCGTGTTCGCGACCGTTATCACCTGCGTCGGATCCTTCGGCAGCACGATGTCGCCGCCCTGGTAGTTCTTATGAATAATCGCATTGACGTTTTCGCCGGAGACGGCCGGTGAAGTGTCCATGTGCGCGATGAAGCCGATCAGCGGAACTTTCGAGTTGTCAGGCAAGTTTCCCGGCACAGTTGCATAGACAATTCCGAACTCACTGACGCGCACATTCTGCGCGCCAAGCTCCTTCAACTCTTTCGCCAGCAAATTGGCGAGAACCAGTTGTTTCCTGGTACTGGGAACAGTGGTCTGATCTTCCGCCGATTGCGTGTCGATCTTTACGTAGCGCAGAAACCGATCCATCGCGGTTTCTTTAGGCGGCTTAACCGCCTGGGCCTGGGCCGAACCGACGAAAAATAAAGCTAGTATGAGTGCGCAAACTGATTTCATTTCCTTACTCCTCTGAATCTAAAAATGGGGAAAATTGGAAGAGGTGCTTAAGATAACCAAGGATGACGATAAAACAAAGCGCGCTACAGTGGCATAGACTTTTTAGTTTGTGCCTTACTAGGGAAACATAGATCTCAAGCCCAAAAACTCACCGGCCAACGTTGGCCCAAGCTTCTCCACGCCGATTGAGATCATCGAGCGCCGCCTGAAGCTCATCGCGTTTGGCATTCAAAGCATTCTCGTCCGCATCGGCAGGAACGAAGATCGGAGACGCTATCGTCAGACTTGCCTTGCTGAACGGAAAGGGAACCTGAAACCTATCCCAGCTTTTCTTCGCTTCCCAAAACCGCTCGGCAGTAATCGTGAACGGCAAAATGGGCTGGCCAGTTTTTTTGGCGAGTAATACTGCACCCATCTTGGCAACGTAGCGAGGACCTTTTGGTCCATCGATCGTGAAACCTGCCGGGCTTCCCGCACGCATCAGCCGGGTCATTTCTACAAGCGCTCCAACAGCGCCGCGCGTGCTTGAACCGCGCGCCGCCCCATAACCGAATCGTTTAATAAATCGCGCGATATATTCGCCATCGAAACTCTGCGAAGTCATCACCACTATGCGGCGCTGGCGCCAGAAGTAAGTAGAAAGAAAAACCCGGTTGTGCCAGATGGTGTAGATAGGAATGTGACCGTCTTTGTTTGCGGCTTCCCAGTTTTCCCATCCTTTCACTTCCCAGCGCACGGTGCTGCCAATCACTTTTATCAAAAAGAAGAAGGCAAGGTCGGCCGCACGAATAAGAAAACGCTCTTTCGCTGGATAGGAGGAAAGGTCGGCAAACTCGTAGGCGCGCGCTACCGTTTTTTCCGGAGTACGCGCACCTTTGAAATGTTCAACTGAAGCTTGCATTTAATGGATTAGGTGACGTGAAGAGTATAACCAAGGAACGCGTTCGTGGGCAGCGACGCAGCTCAGCCGCTTTCCGTGCGAAAAGGCTTTGCCTTTCCGAAAACAATTGATTGGTTTGAGGCTACGCCTCAGGCGCCAGAGGCGTAGCCTCACATGACTGGATGCTTCAACGGTAAGGCAGAGCCTTACCGCACGGAAGGCGGCAGAGCCGCTGTGGTGCTCATCAATAAATGTCCGCCTCTCCCGGCGGGCGGGTCTTCCAGCGCTTGTGAATCCAGAGCCACTGATCCGGATAAAGGCGGACCATGTGTTCGATGGCCGCGGCAAAATTGGCAGTGTTCACTTCAATATCTTTTGCATGATCGCCGGTTCGCACTAACTCAACCGGCGGATCGCCATGAAAAAAGTAGCGCTTCTTTTTTCGGTCCCAGACGGCGCAGGTGGGAATTACAACCGCGTCCGTCTTCAAGGCCAGCGTGGCAATGCCAGCGGTTGTACAGGCAAGCTTGCCAAAGAAGGGAACAAAGACACCTTCGTATGTTTGCGTGTTGAGATCCGACAAAATTCCAAGCGTGCCGCCTTCGCGCAGCACGCGCAACGACTGACGCGCCGCACTCTTCTTATCAATCGCGCGGTTGCCAAACCTGGTGCGGATCCGCTCGACCATTACTTCAATGCGGTCATTGTCGAGCGGTCGCACCAAGAAACTCAGCGGATACTCTAGCGCAGACCAACCAAAACTATGCAGCTCCCATACGCCGAGGTGCCCGGTTAAAAAGATTACGCCGCGTTTATTTTTTTCCGCTTCCCGCAGATGACGCAGTCCCACCTCGTCGTACTCTATGAGCCGGCGCAGCTTTTCCGGAGTCGCCTTTGGTAGTTGGCTAAATTCTCCCAGCAGCCGGCCTAAACTTTCAAAGCAACCGCGCAGCAGCCGCGCTCGCTCCCGTTGGTCCATGTCGGGAAATGCTATCTTCAGGTTGCGCTCACCAGTGCGTCTTAAATTCCCCGGCAAAAGATAGGCGATACGGCCAATGCCAACGCCCACGGTGATCGCCGCGCGGCGCGGTAAAGCGCCGAGGCTGGAGAGGATTACCCTTGCAAGCGAGTATTCGAGCGCGCTTTGAAGTTTGCTATGTTTGGCCATGCCGTCGGATAGGGACGCGTAGTGTAGCGCAGAGCCGGAGCAAAGAGGTAAGGGCTAAGGGCTAAGAGCAAAGGGCAAGCGGCAAGGGCTAAGGGCAAAGAGCTAAGAGCTAGGAGCAAAAGTCCACCCCTTTGCTCTTAGCCCTTACCTCTTTGCTCTAGCCCTTACCTCTTTGCTCTTACCGCTTACCTCTCGCCTGTTTGCTCGGGCTGGTGATATATTGCGGAACGCTACGACGATAATTGTCGTAGAGCACTTTAGCAGCGGCGCCTATTTACCACTAGAGACTTCCATCTCTCCTCGGCAACCTATCATCGGCAGATTGGAGTGCGATGAAGAAACGTAGGATTCTCATCATCGATAACAACGATGAACTGCGTACCATTCTCGCCCAAGTGCTCGGTGAATTGGGCCATGAAGTAATTGCCACCGGCGATCGCGACGAGGCTCTTAGACTCCGGGATCACGACCACTTTGATCTAATCATTAGCGATTTGGCTGAAGACTCACGCGCAAACGGCCAGCATGCCGGCGAAGTGCAACGCAAACAGGCATTGACCCCTCCAGTCGCAAGCACAGCCGAACCGACAATCGTTAAGGCTTTCAAAGTGGACGCAGCGAACTGCTTAAGACACCCGTATGCTGAAGGTGAGCTGCGTGAAATTGTCGAGCAGACACTTTCCTACAAGCTTCGTTACGTCGACGATCCGAGTTTGCTTCCTCATACTCACGAAAAGATTGAGTTTGAACTACCCAGCGATCTGGCGTTGATGAACGGCGTGCTGCATTACTTACTAGCGCGCGTCGCAAAACTCGGATTGATTGCCGCTGAGGGTTCGAATTTGTACGTCGCACTTGACGAGGCTTTTGTGAACGCAGTTAAGCATGGCAACAAGAACGATCCGATGAAGCTGGTGCGCGTTGGCGCTGAACTATCTCCCAAAGAAGCAAGCTTTACTATCGAAGACGAAGGCGAAGGATTTGACGTGCAGACCATTCCCGATCCGCGCGACCCGGCAAATCTCTTCAAAACATCGGGCCGAGGCGTACTGCTTATCTACAACATCATGGACGAAGTTGAGTACAATGCGCAGGGTAATCGCGTAAAGATGGTAAAGAGACCGGACCGTACGGCAGAAACTCAACTAGTTGAACCCGACACCGCTAACGACAAACACACCTCGAACGTCTGATGCTTCTCCGAGACGTTCCTTCGCACCGTCGAAGTCTGACTTTACAACGCAACCTCCGTTTCTAAAGGCGTGGCCCTGGTGGGCCATCCCGGCTTTGCTCGGACTGGTACTTGTGCTCTGGTTCGTCGATCCATTTATAGGCGACTGGGATGGACTCGACTACACCATGTTGTCTCTGGCAGGTTATCCCTCGTCGATGGCGCTCGGTCGCAATCTTTTCATTTTTGAGAATTACGCGCTCTATCAGTTGGCCCATCACATCTTTAACGTTCAGCCGGAAAATGCATACATCATTTTCAAGTACGCGGTTGTGGCCCAAGCACCTTTGGCATTAATAGCTTGTTGGGTTGTGGCCCGTGATTTTTCGCGATCACTTTACACGGCAACGCTGGCCACGCTGTTCATCGTTTTCTCACCCGTGTTTGTGCTTTACGGCGGACAGGTCATGACCGATGTGCCGTCGGTACTCTTACTGGCCCTGGCGCTTCTTCTACATTATCGAGGACTGCAACAACGTCGTGCTTGGCTCGTGTTGGCCGGCGCGGCGTTACTGGGTTTGGGTATGAACCTGCGCGAGACGATTGGCTTTTACGCGCCCTGGTTAATCCTGGCGCCGTTCGTGTGTGGTTGGAAATTGCGACGCCGGGAAATTCTGATTGTTGCAGGCTCGTGTGTGTTGTTTGGCTTCTGCGCGCTTGGCTGGTTCGGCTTTTGGTTTGTTACCGACGCACACTACCGGACCATCTGGTACGGTTGGCGCGAGTCGATGCAGCAAGAGACAGCGCGACATCCGGTGACAGTCCGCAGTCTGTGGCCCTATCTGGCGTACTTTTTTGTTAGCTCCCCGTTGATTTTTATCTCGCTGCTGCCGGCAATGGTCAGCGAATGGCGCTTACGCAAACTGTCGCCGCTGCTTTTGTTAGCAGCTACGGGCCTGTTTGCGAATCTGCTGCTGTTTTTCAACTACAGCACGGCCGTTAACTGGCGTTATTTCCTGACCGGCATGCCTGCGATTGCTCCGCTGTCCGCCGATTTTTTGATTCGTACTTTGCAGCGTCGCGTTCCCAGCCTCCGGATTGCATTCGTATCGTGCATTGCGGCGGTGGTGGCGCTGGCCGTTGTGTTCACCCTCTTGCTGCGGCCGGCCAGCCAACAATTCATCGAGCGGCGGGCCATGAGCAGGGCGTATCGCTACCAGCTGGAAAAACTTCCCCGCGATGCGGTCATGATTTCCGGTGCGCAAACAATAGCCGTCACTTACTGGAAAGCAATCGGCCTTGGCAAATGGGAAACTATCGGCACCGGTGGAGGTTGGCCGGGAGATCAATTTGCGCCGCTGATTGAAAAGTATCTGGCGCAGGACCGCCGCGTTTTTGTCGACACTGACCCGCGTTGGTGGTTGCCGTGCGGCTGGCAACGCTACGAGATTTCCACCATCGTGGATTTGCAACAGCGTTTTAGTTTTCGCCGCGCGACCGAAACAATTTATGAGATAAGACCACGCGGAGAATCCGGCGCAACCGATTGGCCCAACCTTGAAAGACTACTACCCGCCAACCGGCCGGAAGATACGAAGAAGTGTCCGGCGGTCCAAGGCTAGCCCACAGTTCAGAGTACAAACTTCAGTTTGCGGCCATGGGACCGCTGCAACCTGAAGGTTGTACTCTGAACTATTATCAATATGCCCTACGAAATATTCCTGGCGCTACGTTATCTTCGTTCCCGCCGAAAGCATCGCCTGGCGCGCGCCACAACGCTGATTGCTGTTTTCGGAATCGCAGCGGGTGTCGCATCGCTGATTGTTGCGCTGGCCCTGGCCGAGGGCTTTCGTGACGAGATGCGCGACAAGATACTGCGTGGCACAGCGCACATCACAGTGATGCGGCGGGATGGCCAGCCGCTTGGAAATTATCGGGAAGTCGCATCGACAGTGGCGAGCGTCGCCGGAGTATCCGGCGCCGCCGGAACGACGTATGACGGCGCAGTTATCATTGGACCGAAGAGTTCAGCCTATGGCGTGTTGCGTGGCATAGATCAGTCGGCTGCCCAAACAACTAGCGACGTTTCCGCAACGATCGTGCGCGGTTCTCTTGGACCAGTCTTTGAGCCAGGCTCGGGCGAGCAAACTTTGCCCTCTGTTGTGTTGGGCGCAGAGTTAGCAGCGCGATTGGGCGTTGAGGTAGGCGACACTGCGGACGTGATCGTTGCGCAGCCGGCAGTGTCAGCTTCAGATTCGAATCGTCGTCGAGTGTGCGTCGCCGGGATTTTTCGCTCGGGCTTATTCGAATATGACTCGACCTGGATTTACCTGTCGCTTGACACTATCGCAGCTTTCACCGGCGATGCTAATGCGGCTTCGGTTGTCAGCGTGCAGGTAGCCGACATTTACAACGTCAAACAAACTTCGGCTGAGATAAGGCAAAAAGTAGGCGATGCTTACGCGGTAATTGATTGGCAGGAAGCGAACCGGCCGTTGTTTACGGCGCTCACCCTAGAGCGGCGCATCGGCATCATGATTATCGCGCTGATAGTTTTGATTGCCGCGCTGAACATCACATCCACACTGATCCTTTTGGTTATGGAACGACGCCGGGACATTGCGATCCTAAGTGCAATGGGCGCTACGCCGAACGGGATCATGAATATTTTCGTGATTGAAGGAGCAATTCTTGGTTTATGTGGAGCAGTAGCCGGAGTTTTGCTGGGCGCCATCGCCACGATCATCGCAAATCGTTATCAGATTATTAGTTTGCCGGCCGACGTTTACTCCATAAGCAGCGTGCCCTTACATCTTAGGAGTTACAACATCATCCTTGCGGCAGTTGTTGCATTCATCCTAAGTATTCTGGCGACCATTTACCCGGCGCGCGCAGCGTCAAGAATTCACGCCGCTGAGCTGCTCCGCAACTCTCAATAAAGTCCAATGTCTAAAGTCCAAAGTCCAAAGTCGAACTACCAGTGGGCCTCTTCAGGGGGTGATGACCGGCGTGAACGCAGCCGCGATCAAGCGGACTTTGGACTTGGGACTTTGGATTTTGAACAACTAAAAGTCACGGATATGCGCAAAGCTTTTCGGTCGCCGAGTGGCGAGCGTATCGAAGTCTTGCGCGGAGTTTCCTTCTCAGCAGCAGCCGGCGAAACGATCGCTATGGTGGGAGCCTCGGGCGCCGGCAAATCAACTCTGTTACATCTTATCGGCGGTATCGAGGTGCCGGATCACGGCAATATCAGGCTCGGTGAGTTTGCAGTTGAGAAGGCCAATCGTGTTGAGTTGGCGCATTACCGCAGCCGCCGGGTTGGTTTTGTTTTTCAGTTTCATCATCTGCTGTCTGATCTCACGGCTGCTGAAAATGTTGGTTTACCGCTGACGATCGCCCGCCATGATGCGCCCAAAGCCATGCGCTTGGCGCTGGAAGCGCTTGATCGGTTGGGGCTAGCGGCTCGATCATCTCATCGAGTAAACGATCTCTCCGGCGGCGAGCAACAGCGTGTCGCCGTCTGTCGCGCATTGATCACGCAGCCGGTGCTGGTTTTAGCTGACGAGCCTACCGGGAACCTGGATGCGAATAGTGGGGCTCGATTAGCAGATGACCTACTTTCCTATGCCGCTACGCGTCCGGCCATCGTTATTATTGCGACCCACAATCAGGATCTGGCTCAGCGTTGCGATCGCCGGCTGAAGCTGGATCAAGGAAAGGGTTCTGAGGGCTGACATACGAATGAAAGCCTTTGCATAAAAGCCATCATCACTGTTTACACTGTTGGTCGAGGAATACAGAACCGGGAGCGGTAGCGACCGGGTCGGACTTGCGGTAAAACAACAGCTACGAATCGCCGAGAACGCTAGCCTGCGATGACGATGAACTCCACCGTTCGCAGACCCGGTCGCTACCGCTCCCGGTTCTGTATTCCTCGACCCACCACAAGGTAAGTCCGGGCAAGACGACGCTAGTTGGTCATTTCTCGTTTCGGGAGGTCTTTGTGCGAAGTTCTTTGAAAAGCCTGCCTGTTTGCGAGTTTATTACGGGAGGAAACCAAACAAAGCTTTTGGCACTCTCAGTGTTAGGTTATAATGCCGCCGATGCCGGGCGATTCGTCCTTCGCCCGGCATGGTAATCATTGGGCCCTTTGCAGCGATAAAAAACCGAATGTTCGAACGCTATACTGAAAAAGCGCGCCGGGTTATCTTCTTCGCTCGCTACGAAGCATCGCAGTTTGGCGCGCCCGCCATTGAGCCAGAGCATCTTCTGCTTGGGTTGATGCGCGAAGACAAGACGCTGACCGGCAGATTCTTCCCCCGCGCCCAGGTTTCCATCGAATCAATTCGCAAAGAAATCGAAGGTCGCACACTTTTAAGAGAAAAAATTTCAACCTCGGTCGAGCTGCCTTTGGCTCCCGAAACCAAGCGCGTGCTGGCTTACGCCCACGAAGAGAGCGACCGCCTGCAACACCGTCACATCGGCACCGAACATCTGCTGTTGGGACTGCTGCGCGAAGATCGTTCCATGGCTGCGGAAATTCTTTATGAGCGCGGATTGCGGCTTAATGCAGTACGCGATGAGATTGCGCGACAGTCAGGCGCCGATGCTCGTAGTTCGCAGAAGAAAGATACGCCCCACCTCATCGAGTTCTCGCGCGATCTTACCGAGGACGCCTCAAACGATAAGCTCGATCCGTTGATTGGTCGCGAAGCAGAAATCGAACGCGTCGTGCAGATACTTTGCCGTCGTACCAAAAACAACCCAGTGCTGATCGGCGAACCGGGTGTCGGCAAGACAGCGATCGTCGAAGGACTGGCGCAACGTATCGTGCGCGGCGAGGTGCCATCATTCCTCGAGAACAAGCGAATTCTTTCGCTGGACCTTTCCTTGATCGTTGCCGGCACGAAGTATCGCGGGCAATTCGAAGAGCGCTTGAAACAGATCATGCGCGAGTTGGTCGAGAATCCGCAGTACATAGTCTTCATCGACGAGCTGCACACCCTGGTGGGTGCTGGTTCCGCGGAAGGATCGCTCGATGCCGCGAATATTTTGAAGCCGGCACTCTCCCGTGGAGAACTTCAGTGCATTGGCGCTACCACACCGGCGGAGTTTCGCAAGTCAATCGAAAAGGATCGCTCGCTCGAGCGTCGTTTCCAGGCTGTCAAAGTTCCGCCGCCCTCTGAAGCGGAGGCGGTTGAAATTCTGGAAGGCGTACGCGAGCGCTACGAAAGTTTTCACCAGGTTCATTACACCGACGATGCGCTCGAAGCCGCCGTTTACCAGTCTCATCGTTACATTCCCGATCGCTTCCTGCCGGACAAGGCAATCGATGTGATCGATGAAGCCGGCGCTCGCGTCAAACTGCGCGTGCGGCGCGAACAGGGAAGTTTGGCTGACTGGAATGAGATTAGCGATTGGTCGAGCGATCCAGGTGACGCTGCGAGTCTTCAGCATGATGGAAATGAGGACGAGCTGGTGTCGGCGCGTGTGACGCGCGACGACGTCGAGGAAGTGATTGCCCGCTGGACGGGAATTCCGGTTACATCGCTAAAGGAAGAAGAGACGCAAAAGCTTTTACGCATCGAAGCGGAACTTCATCTGCGTGTGGTATCGCAACGTCCGGCCATCTCGGCGCTGGCGCGAGCGATTCGCCGTTCACGCGCGGGTTTGAAAAATCCGCTGCGGCCGGTGGGCTCTTTCCTTTTTCTTGGTCCAACGGGTGTTGGCAAAACGGAAGTGGCGCGCTCGCTGGCGCAGGTTCTGTTTGGCAGCGAACGCTCAATGATTCGTTTCGACATGTCGGAATTCATGGAGAAGCATTCAGTCTCTAAACTGATTGGCTCGCCGCCAGGGTATGTTGGGCACGAAGAAGGCGGTCAGTTAACTGAACGCATCAAGCGCGCGCCCTATTCAGTTCTGCTGTTTGACGAAATAGAAAAAGCGCATCCCGACATTTTCAACGTACTGCTCCAGGTTTTCGAAGATGGTCTGTTAACGGACGCCCTGGGCAATGCCGTGGACTTCAAAAACGCCATCATCATCATGACTTCAAACATCGGCGCACGCTTCATTCAAAAGAAGGGCACAATGGGCTTCCAGGGAACCGGCGATGCCTCGCGCGAGAAGATGGAAGAAATGGTGATGTCGCAGGTGCGTCAGACTTTCAATCCGGAATTCATTAACCGGCTTGACGAGATAATTATCTTCGACGAGCTGTTTAATCAGGAGTTGCTTGATGTCATTCAGTTACAGTTGGATCAGATTAACGCCACCATGGCGAGGCACGGGTTTGAGGTCAGGCTGACCGATGAGGCGAAGCGCTGGATTGTCGACCGCACTTGCGCTGACCGCTCATACGGAGCGCGGCCGCTGCGGCGGGCGCTGCAAAAATATGTTGAAGATCCGCTTTCCGAAGCGCTGATTCAAGGCCACCTCCGGGAGACTTCCTTGATTGAAGTCTTTTTGGATGGCGACGACCTAAATTACCGGCCGGTCGGAGTGGATACCCCCGACGACGCTCTGCTAATTCATTAATGCCGCGGTCCGAAACGGCTGCGACTGTAAAACGGACAGGGCAATGGCGAGAACTGGCTATCCAGGGCCTTTAGTTGTTCTCTCCTTTGCCTTTTTACTTTTACAGCGCCGGTTCGGTATAATGCGCGACTTTGCTGGACAAGGTTTGGCAACGAGAGCGTTGCGCTTCGGAATCAAAGGGTTCCAACAGCCCGTTGAGTAGGTTTGGAACCGAGACCATTACCGTTTGGTTTTACCTTAATTCGCAAAAAGATAACTGATTATCCTGCGCTCCCCGAAATGTCCGAGATCCGGTAAGTACCTCTGAGGGAAAAGGCTCATATGCATTCATATCGCGGGTTTTTGCTCATGCTTGTGAGCGGAATCGTCCTGCTAGCCTCTATTGTTTACTTCCCCCGATCCAGTTTTGCTCAGCAAAATCAACGGCTCGTAGAATCAGTCGACATCCACGGTAATCGCCGGCTGAGAAAAGACGACATCCTTTACTACATCCAAACCCGCCCCGGAGATCCGTACAACGAACAGCAGGTGCAGCGAGACCTTCAGGCCATTCTGGCGCTGGGGTTTTTTGATAAGACGAAGACGCGAGTGTCAACCGAAGAGGGTGCGCGTGGCGGCATAAACGTCATATTCGAAGTTGCCGAGCTGCCAATCATTCGTGATCTTCAGTTTGAAGGGCTAAAGAGCGTTCCCGAATCCGATGTGCTCAAAGCTTTTCGCGAAAGGCGCGTCGGTATCTCGAAAGAAAGCATTTACGATCCAGTCAAAGCACGAAACGCTATACGCGTGCTGAAAGAATTGCTCGCCGCCAAGGGCCATCCCAACGCGACTATCGAACAAAGACGAGAAGAGGTTTCCAATACTTCCACCGCGTTGACCTTCGTGATCAATGAAGGCGAACGCGTACGTGTCGTTGAAGTTCAATTCGAAGGCAACAGTATTTTTAGTGATGGCAAACTCCGCGGCGCGATGAAGTATGTCAAAGAAGCCGGGCTGATCACGCGGTTTAAGGGGTTGGACATACTTGACCGTGAAAAGCTTGAGTACGATTTGAGACAGGTAGACAACTACATGCGCTCGAAGGGATATCTTCAGGCGCGCCACGGTGAACCGCGCGTGGAATCAGTAGGGCCAAGACGGACCGGATTCCCTATCCTGCCTTTGCCGTTTCTTTCTTCCACCGATGAAGGACTGCGGGTGACAGTGCCGATTATCGAGGGCAAGCTGTACCGCGTCGGTGAAATGAAAATCGAAGGCAATTCAATTTTCTCGGAAGAAGCCATTCGTGGTTATATCGGACTGCAAAAGAACGATGTGGCCAATGGCGAGAAAATTGGCAAAGCCCTCTACGAGAATCTAAAAAAGGTTTACGGCTCGCAGGGGTTCATCGAGTACACGGCTGAGCCCACCCCAACATTCAAGGATGACCCGCAGAAACCGGACGAAGGCATCGTCGATTTCGTAATCACGATCGAGGAAGGCAAACAGTTTTCCCTGCGCCGCCTTGAATTCATTGGCAACACCTTTACGCGAGACAACGTGCTGCGCCGCGAAGTATTGCTGAACGAAGGCGACATCTATAACCAAACCGCCTGGGAATACTCCATCGTAAAACTCAACCAGCTGGGCTACTTTGATCCAATTGAGAAAGACAAAGACGCTGATTTCAAAACAAACGACGAAGAAGCGACCGTCGATGTCAACCTGAAGGTGACTGAACGCGGCCGGCAACAGATCTCGTTCAACGGCGGCTTGTCGGGGATAGGCGGCTCGTTTTTTGGACTTGAGTATTCGACGAATAACCTGCTCGGTCGCGGCGAAATTTTGTCGCTCAACGTATCTGCGGGCAATCGGCAAAAGTACATGCAATTCTCGTTTACCGAGCCCTACATAAGGAATCGCCCGATAACTGTAGGGTTTTCGCTTTTTGCTACTACTCAGAAATTTTTTGGCGAGGGAACTTTTCTTTCGCAGAACATAAACGCTCAGCAAGGGCTTACGGGAAACCAAATCGATTTCTTCAACGTCAGCGAAGAGAATCTCTTCACTCGCACTTCCTACGGCGCGACGCTCTTCGCCAGCGCTCCACTGTCCGAGTTTTACCGTAAACGACGCTTCACGCAATTTTCGCGAATCGGTGCGTCGTATCAATTCTCGACCTCCAGCGTGAAAGATCCGGAAGTGAACACTGACCCGACCAATACGTCCCAGTTCATTCCGGTCATTTATTCTCAGCCGAGCATTATCACCAGTCGCGGGACACTTAGTTTTGTTTACGACACGCGTAACGCGAGCATCGATCCGACGTCGGGTAGAGAAGTCTCTCTGTCGGCCGGAGTCGCGGGCCTGGGTGGAGATGTCCGCACGTATCAACCGACGCTTTCGTACACGCAGTTCATGCCTGTTCGTAACAAGCGTTCCGAACGCCCGCATGTATTCGGATTTCGCCTGATCGCGTCTACGATTGGCAGCTTTGCTACCAGCGCGAAAGTGAGGGGCTCAAACTCGCTGGCGTTCGTCGATGGAATTCCTATCTTTGAGCGATTCTTCCTCGGCGATGAATTTAGTATTCGCGGGTACAACGTTCGCTCTATTACGCCGCTCGCGCCGCTTGACACGTTTGTGACTTCGCGCAACGTGGTGATCGCCTCCAATCCCTCGGGCGCACCTATTGCGGTCCCGGGAGTACCGGCTTCACTGGCGAATGTCGGCGTCTTCACCGGACTGACGGGAAACAATGTTGTTCAGCTGCAGCGTTCCTACACACCCATCGGCGCGGATACGCAACTGCTCGGAAATTTTGAATACCGCATCCCGATCTTTGGTCGCACTGTTAGTGTGGCGGCGTTTGCGGATGTGGGATCCGCTTTCAATCTACGCTCAAAGGGTGACCAGCTATTCTCCAGCAATTTTCTTGACGATCAGCCTTTCCTGAGTACGGTTGGATTTGTCGCTTGTGATCGAGCGCCGGGCGGGTTCGTTTTCGCCAGTTTGTCAACACTGGCGGCTTGTAATGCCAATACAGACCTGGCGCTGGTTGGCGGAAGTGCTTTGGTGATGCGCGACAACCGTCTAATAACGACGCAGGAGCTCGACAACGCGCGCAGCCTCGGCCCATTCGATCCGTTTACTGGCCTGCCGTTTGGTTTTCAAACCGTATACCTGCGCGGCCAGGCACAAACCAACACTAACGTGCGGCTTTCGCAGAGTTTATTCGCTAAGCTGGGCGACATTCGATCCAGCTTAGGCGCCGAGATCCGCGTCCAGGTCCCGGTCATCAACGTGCCTTTTCGCCTGATCTTTGCTTATAATCCAAATGCCCGGAACGATCAGATTATCGACGGATTTCCGTTTTCCTTTAATGAGAGAAAGAAAGTTATCCGCTTCAGCGTTGGACGCACCTTTTGATCATTTAAAGCCAACCTGCGCGGGCGTCTGAACAACTAAGTCAGTTGACCGACCCACCGCTTTGATTTAAGGAGTATTACGAGAAGTTATGAAGATAGATCGCCTAATAACGGCCATGGCGTTTGCGCTGGCGCTGACTTTTTCGACCGCATTCGCGCAAACACGGCCGGCAGCTCCGGCTACGACCCCCGCACAAACCAGCGCAAGCATTCCCGAAAGTAAGATTGCCTTGATTTACTCGGACGCTTTTCTGGACGCGAAGACCGGCATAGCCCGATTCACTACTCTGGTAACGACATTGAACCGCGAGTTTCAGCCGCGTCAGACTGAACTGCAAACAATGCAACAGCGGATCACAACGTTGACCAACGAAGTGAACCAGGCGCAAGCCGCCAGCGCTGTTGTTGATCCGAAATCAACTCAGGCAAAGATCGACACGCTTGAACAACTGAAAAAGGATTATCAACGCAAGGGCGAAGATGCTCAGGCCGCCTACAACAAGCGCCGGCAGGATATCTTTCAGCCGCTTCAGGACGACATTGGCAAAGCGCTCGAGCTTTATGCAAAGCAGCGCAACATCAACGTGATAATCGATGCCAGCCAGGTGCCGTTGGTCTATGGCTCTGAGGCTATAGACATAACGCGCGCTTTCATTAACGAGTACAACAGCAAAAATCCAGCAACCGCATCAGTCACTCCGCCGCAGTAACCTTCGGTGGAAACCAGGTAAGCTCAGACGCGGTGATGCGGCAATTGGTTCCGCGTCCCGCGTCTCTTTACATCATGCCAACTGTTCTCGATTCACAAGCCATTCAAGAATTACTGCCGCACCGTTATCCTTTCCTGTTAGTCGATCGGATAATTGAACTGGTGCCCCGAGAGCGCATCGTAGGTATCAAACAAGTCAGTATCAATGAGCCGTTCTTTCAGGGCCACTTTCCGGGCGCGCCGGTTATGCCAGGCGTGCTGGTAGTTGAAGCGCTGGCGCAGGTAGGGGCGGTGTTGGCGCTGCGCGAAATCGAGGATCGCGATTCGAAGCTGGTGCTGTTTACCGGAATTCGCGAGGCGCGCTTTCGCAAACCTGTCGTGCCGGGCGACACATTAACGCTTGAAGTCACCGCGCTGCGCATCGGCTCGCGCATTCAGCGCATGCGTGGTGAGGCGAAGGTGGACGGCCAGCTGGTTGCAGATGCCGATATTATGAGCGTAATTGCCGATCGCGCCTCGGCCGTCTGAATCCGTCCGATAGAGTTTTAGTACCTCTTTCCGCTATCCATTCAAAGTATGGCAGTTGCTACCCAGTCCAGTAATGTCCATGCAAACGCCGTTGTCAGCAAACTCGCTCGCATCGGCAGCGGCTGTTACATTGGTCCATATTCCATCGTTGGCGATGAAGTCGAGTTGCAGGACGAGGTGAGGTTAGAGTCGCATTGCGTTGTCGAAGGCCGCACCTCAATCGGCGCCGGCACCCACGTTTATCCTTTTGTTTCCATCGGCCTGGCGCCGCAGGATTTGAAATATAAAGGTGAACCTTCGGAAACCCGCATCGGGCGCCGCAACCACATTCGCGAATTTGTAACTATTCATCGCGGTACGGCAGGTGGTGGTATGAAGACGCAAATCGGCGACGATTGTTTGCTTATGGCCCAGGCCCACGTTGCGCATGATTGCATCATTGGTGACGGCGTGATCATGGCCAACGCAGCCACCCTTGCCGGTCACGTGACGATTGAAAACAATGCCAACGTGGGCGCCTACTCCGGCGTGCACCAGTTCTGCCGGATTGGGCGCGAGGCTTATGTAGGTGGCTACTCAGTAGTGGTTAAGGATGCGCTGCCGTTTGCGCTGACCGTCGGCAACCACGCGCGCTGTTATGGCCTGAACACTACCGGAATGAAACGACGCGGCTATTCGCCGGAAGCGATCGAGGCGGTACGTCACGCATTCTATCTGTTGCTTGCCGCAAAATTAAATACTTCGCAGGCGCTCGAAAAAATTCAACAGGAGCTAACCGGCTCTGAAGAAGTGCAATACCTCGTGCAGTTTATTCAGAGTTCGAAGCGCGGAGTGATTAAGTAAGGATGAAGGATGAAGGCGGAAGGATGAAGAAAGGAAAGCGCGGGACTCTTAGCACTCTTTCGCAGCCTCTTCCAAAAACCCCATACTCGTCATTTCATGCTTTTTCCGTCTTCATCCTTCATCCTTCATCCTCCATCCTTTCAACATGCGTTACGGATTAATTGCCGGCAACGGGCGGTTCCCGTTCATGGTCGTCGACGGAGCACGCCGGGCTGGCGTGTCGCTGTCCGTTGCGGCAATTCGGGAAGAAACAGATCCGAAGATTGAACAGGAAGTAGACCGGCTGGTTTGGGTGGGCATCGGTCAACTCGGAAAGATGATTCGGTTTTTCAAGGGCGAAGGCGTGGAAAAGGCGATCATGGCCGGCCAGGTCAAGCATGTGCAGATATTCAGTCGGGCGGTGCCTGACGCCCGCATGTTGAAAATGCTTTTGAAACTGCCACGGCGAAACACAACTTCACTCATCGGCGGCATTGCGGCTGAATTGGCAAGCGAAGGCATCGATTTGATCGATTCAACCTATTTTCTCCAGGATGCTTTACCGGCGGTGGGTACGCTGACGCGTCGTAAGCCCACCTCCGCGGAGCGAGCAGACATTGAATACGGCCTGGAGGTCGCCGAAAAGATAGCGGCACTAGACCTGGGCCAAACAATTGCAGTTCGCGGAAAAGCTTGTGTCGCAATTGAAGCGATGGAAGGCACTGATGCAACCATCCTACGTGCGGGTGAAATAATAAAGGGCCACGGAAACTCGCGTGGCAGGGCGAATCTCAGCAGCGGCCCGCTGACCGTTTTGAAACTGGCAAAGCCCAATCAGGATATGAGGTTTGATGTGCCGGTGGTGGGCATTCCCACAATTGAAACGATGCTGCAGGCTGGAGGCACCTGCCTTTGCCTGAATGCCGGCAAGACTCTCATGTTTGATCGAGAGCAAATGATTGAGCTGGCCGACAAAAATAAAATTGCGATCGTTGCTGTTTGATTTTCAGTTCAGCACTCAAGAAGTTAAGAGCAACCTTCAGGCTGCCCCTGCGAGCATAAGCAGATTAAAGTTTGTGCTCTGAACTACTTGTTTCTTGTCCACGATCCTCGTCGTCAGTGACATCGGGAGCTACCGGCTTTCCGGGCACGCGATATTCTTCGCTGACCCATCGCCCCAAATCAATCAGCTTACAGCGCTCAGAACAAAACGGGCGAAAAGGATTGTCATCCCATTCGATACGCTTGTTACACGTAGGACACTTCATTAAGCAGGTTGTAGTGCCGGAGGTCTAGTTGACGAGTCTTGCTTCGCGCAACAGCCACTCGGGACGCTTGATCAGAATTTTTCGGTTAACGAATTCGATCGTACCCTCGCGCCGCATTGCGTTCAAGCGAACGGTGACGCTTTCCCGGGTGGAACCAACAATGGAAGCAATTTCCCGGTGAGGCAAAGGAATATCAATCAGGACGCCGTTGGATTCGCGCACACCGTAACGATCGGAAAAGTCCGCCAGCAAACGGTCGACGCGCGCGGGAATCGCATTGAGGGCAAAATCAGCGAGACGCTGTTCAGCGTGCTCGAGCCGTTGGCCGATTAGACGAAGAGTGTAATCGCGCAATCCCTGATCTTCGGCCATCACTGACTTGAAATGCTCCGCCGGTATCTTCAGCAAAGTGCAGCTTTCGTACGCAATAGCAGAGTTTTCGCGGAGATGGGCGCGGGAATAAAGAGCAGACTCGCCGAACAGCGAGCCTTCGGGCAGAATATCGATCACAGCTTCGCGATCGGTGTGTGGTTCGATGCGGCAGAGTTTTATGCGCCCTTTGATAATGGCAAAAAGCGCGTCAGCTTGTTCGGCAGCGCGATATATGAACCGGCGGCGTCGAAATTCGACGATTCGAGATTGCTCGGCAAGTTTCGCGCTCAGGGCGGGAACCAAATCAGCGCCGAATTCCAGGCCGCGAACAACTGCCAAACGGTCTGCGATCGGCAGATCGCGAGCGCTTCCGGGAAGTTTTTTCTTAATGTCTTTGTCGCTCATAGTAATTTCTTAGAGGCTAGGGGTTTAGTTGGCGGCGATAGATACTAGACTGCACGCTTTTCCGGTTATTGTAAGGAAACCCTGCTGGTGCGCCCGAGGCTAGAAACTGTTTCTTTTATTGTACGGCTTTCAATATTAGGCGAGTCGCTGTAAAGCAGACAACTATTGAATAACCGAACTCTAACATGAAGCACATAGCCGTGCAAGATTTTGCATCTGGCGGCCAAGCCGTGATCGGTGAAACCGGACCCCTTGGATGGTCGTACAGATACCAGAACCGGGTTTCGGAATTGAAGGTGGAGATTCGAGAAAATGGCAGACTATAAAGACAAAATCGACGAATGGCAGAAAACCGTCAGGCGCAAAGCTCGCGAGCTCGATGAGAAGTATGCGATTTCCGACCTGATGGATGAGGGCACGAAAGCTGCCGGAGACGCAGCGAAACGCGGTGCCGAAGGCCTGAGTTCAGGAGCGGATAAGTTGCGCGCCGAGGCTGAGCGTTTGGTGGACGAAGGCAATTTCAGTGACACGGCCCGCCGGGCGGCAGACGACGCAATGCGGGGCGCAAAGAAAGCCGGTGGAGTGATTCGCGAAGCAGCCGGTGACGCTGGGAAAAAAGCCGGCGATGTGCTGGGCGATGCGAAGAACTATTACGATCGGGCTTCTAAAGTTTACGACACGGGAGCGAAACTCACACGCGCTTCGGCAGCGGCAACTGTGGGTGTTGCGAAAGCCCGCGAGTGGATTAAGGAAAACCCAGGCAAGGCAGCCGCAGTTTCGTTCTCCCTCGTGCTTGGCGTTCGCCTGGGCACCGCATTTCCCGGTATGGATGCAGTACTGCTGGGGGCGCATCCGCATTGGCTGACCCATTCGGCGCTCCCAATTTTTGGAGTACGCAAACTGAGCGAGACTTTTGACAGCTACTTGCGCAAGAAGGAAGAGTTAATTGCTCAGGGACAACTTACGGAAGCGGAGCGCAGCCGGGTTGAGTTTGAACGCAACATTACGAAATATGTAGGTGCGCCGCTGCTGGGCGCGTTTAGTTGCGCAGCGGGAGCGGTAATGTTTGCGCAGATTGTTTCGCCGGGCGGCCTGGCTGGCGCGCCGATTAGTTGGCTGGCAGGCGGAAATCCTTTTCTCGGCGGCGTGTGGTTATTTGCCAACGGCGTCATCTGTTTCCATGAAGGCTACAAGTTCTTCATGATCGCGCTCGCCGATCAGGATGAAGTGAATCGGATGGTCCGTGAGATAAAAGGGTTGTTGCCGGAAGCCGCGATTGGGTGAGCGGGTTTTACCAACGCGCTTACATTAGCGTGATCGGAAAGGGAACGAACGAAAGCGCAAAAACGATCACGGTAATTATTGCCACCACTATTCGCGCTGAACCCAACGGTTCCATGTGCTTGGGCGCCGGATGCCTCACTCTTAACATAACCGCCAACAGCACCGTGTAAAGAAATCCGCTCGGACTGCTGTGCCAGAGGAATCCTAGCACCGACATTAATGCAACGGCGACAAAGGCAACTCTGCCGATGAGCTTGTGTGCTTGTTGTCCGAAAACTGAAAACGTTCCATGCCCGCCATCGAGTTGGCCCACCGGCATTAAGTTTAAACTCGTGACCAGCAATCCAATCCAGGCAGCCATGTAAAATGGATTGGGTGCTGCATCGGTCAGATTTGTGCCGGCGGCCTTGGCAAATATGCGAAACAGAAGTGGATCGTTAAAAATAATTGCAGAACCGTCAATCGGCGGCGGCGCGAGTTGCAGCGTCACGATTCCCGCTATCGCTATTGGAACGAGCATGACGAAACCAGCCAGTGGGCCGGCCAATCCGACGTCGAACAGCGCGCGACGTGAGGGAATGGGCGACTTCATTTTGATGAACGCACCGAAGGTCCCAGCCAGAAACAGTGGTGGCGCCGGAATAAAGAAAGGCAAAGTCGCATCGACGGCGTAGTAGCGACAGGCAAGATAGTGGCCCATTTCATGCGCCGTAAGTATTGCCAGCAGGGAAATCGAAAAGCTAATGGCGGCCACAAAAATATGCGGATGAAGAAGTGAAAACGAAACCAGAGAAGTAATGATGCGCAGGTAATATTCGGGAATATACAGGAAATAACTCAGTGCGCCCGACAGTACCGGTTCCGCCACATCCAATGCCGGCGCGGCGATGACTATTCCCGCGAAAGTTGTGGTGACAAAAGTGATCAGAAGAAGCGTTCCGTGCCGGATCCACTCACGAGCTGTCGGCCGGTGGCCTCGCGGCCTGGCAATGGATGGTGCAGGGAAAAACGGCGGAATTGTTTGCGCTGATTCTGACATTTGCTGTAGCGCAAACCGCTGGTTTGCGGTGAGAGACACTCCCTGAACATTTGAGGCTAGAGCCGCGACCTGCGCCGCAGTGCTCTAGCCTCTTTTGAGAAACTGAAGAGTTCCAACTCGCTTAAAAATCCAAAACGTCCGAATCAGCGTCCGGTGCAAGCTCGCCGTCATCGCTTACCTGCAAGTCTTTTCCCGGCTTGAAACGAATTGTCTTGCCTGACGGAATCGCAACTTCTTCGCCTGTTCGGGGATTGCGGCCGACGCCGCGCTTACGCGGCTTGACTACAAAGACACCGAAACCGCGTAACTCAATTCGTTCGCCGCGCGTCAGTGCCTCCTTCATCGAATGAAAAAGCGCATCCACCGCCTGTTCGGCTTTCATCTTGGGAACACCGGTCTTTTCCGCCACGCGGTTAATGATGTCTAGTTTGATCACGGCCTTAAGCCTCCGTTCGCGTCTCAATGGGAGAATTTTCGAGCCGAACTTGTAGGCAGCGATGATAGAGAGCGGCAGCGAAGACTGTCAACCGTTTGCAGTCAGTGACCCTTGCCGAGTCAGCTTTTGTCGCTTATGCATCAACAGAATTACAAAACGCAAAGGCAAGTTCGACGGCAAATCCTTAGCCAGCGGTGATGTTTGACAAGCAATCTGTCGAAAGCTAACCTCAAGCCTGTTGCATCAAATGCATTGAATCGGAGGAAGGCCGCACCGGCAGCGTCAATGTTAGGAATTAGAACTCGTCGTCCACCGCCTTTCGGTGGCGTTCATATTACCGACGACAAAGACATTCAGGTGCATCGGCCTGAGCACGCTTCCAGGCAGGGCTTGTGGGCCGAAGGCCGTCTGCTGCTGCGGGATTTAATTTTTGCATTGATGATCGCGGCGCTGGTGGTTGTTTTTATCGTTCAGCCCGTTAAGGTAGAAGGCACCTCGATGCTGCCCCGGCTGCACGATGGCGAGCGCATTTTTGTTAACAAACTAATATATTACGACGAGTATAGCTGGGCGCCGAAAGTCGAGCGCGGCGACATCGTCGTGTTTTGGTATCCCGACGATCCCTCAAAGAGTTATATCAAGCGGGTCGTCGGCTTGCCCGGGGATACGGTGGAAGTGCGGGATGGAATTGTTCGTATAAACGGTGGCGACCTCGACGAAACCTATCTGGACCATAAGTACAATTTGACACTAAAGAGTCAGCCGCCTGTTTATGTTCGTCCCAACTATTATTTCGTGATGGGTGACAATCGCGACAATTCATACGACTCGCGTAGCTGGGGGCTGGTGCCAAAGAAATACATTTATGGTAAGGCGCTATTTCGTTACTGGCCGCTTTCTGAAATCAGCACAATTCATCATGAAAACATTTCTTCACCGCCGCCCACCGGTTTCGCTCCGGCAACGGAACCCACAAACTTCCCGCCCTAACTGCGATGCTGGAACTGAGAAATTAAAGTGAGCGCACTTGATTGGTTACGTTTGGCCCTGATGATTTTTTATGCGCCGATCCGCGGACTGCGTGAGGTTCGCGATCGAGCTCCTCTCGCCGGCATTGCGTTGCTGGCGTTCATCAGTCAACTCGCTTACTACTCGATAACGCAATTACTGTCAGGGAACCGAAGTTTTTTATGGGGTGGTCCGGGCGCAGTGTTGCGTCTGGTGTTTCAATCGACCCTATCGCTTTTGTTGATTGGTGGAATACTCGTTCCGCTGATCGCGTTTGTCGCAAACATCTTTGAACGTCGCGGCCGTTTTAGTTTGCTGTTGCAACAGGAATACGCATCGCTGGCCTCAACCTTCCTTTACAGCTTAGCTATAGCCAACTTGGTTGCTATACCGATCTCTCTTTTCTTTCACTTCAGCGGAATACAGGCCGCGTATGTCGCGCAGTCGTTTCAATCAGCAGCACAGGTTGAAAGCATGTTTCGCCTGCCCGACGATTTACGCACGCAACTACAATCGACGCTGCGCGATCCGCAGCTTGTAGCCGCCGGCCTGTTTCGCACGGTAAAGCTGATACTTTTCTTTCTGGCCGCCATTTTTGCCGTGCGCGAAGTGTTCCGCATCTCAATGCTGCGCGCTGTTGCTATTTCGGTAATCGGGTTGGTCCTGGCTGTCTTCATCTCGCCAGTGTGGGCGCTTCTGCTGAGCCCCATTCTGGCTTCGCCGTTCCTGCTCATAATCCTCTTCATCTTGATTCGGGGATACATCAGCAACGTGACGCGTTCGCAACGCGCGCGCGAGTCATTCAAACAAAACCTCGAAGCCGCCACGCTTAATCCGGCTGACGCTTCAGCGCATTACAACCTTGGCCTGATTCACCAGCAGCGCGGCGAACTCGCGGCAGCGCGCGAACGGTTCGAACGGGCTCTTCAGATCGACGAGGAGGAGGTTGACGCGCATTACCAGCTCGGACGCATCGCCCGGACCCAGAAGCGATTTGTCGATGCCATTAAGAACTTTGAGCAGGTGGTGGCGCGTGACCGCTCGCACAGCCAGCACGAAATTTGGCGCGAAGTGGGTGCGACGTACATCGACGCGGGACAGTATGAAGATGCGCGCAACGCTCTCGAACAATTTCTTGAGCAGCGGCCATCCGATCCGGAAGGGCTTTATTTGATGGGCCGCGCGTATGCCGGTCTCGGTCACAAACGTGAAGCGACGACTTCGATGCAGGCTTGCATTGATGCCGTGAAGACCGCGCCAGCCTACAAGTATCGATTGGACAAGCGCTGGCTTAATGAGGCGCAGCAGTTTATTAAAAGTGGTCAATAGCGATTTTGGACGTAAACAGAAATGACACTTAGAAACCAAGCTCCAGCGGTACTCGCACTTGAAGACGGGGTGACGTTTCGTGGGCGATCTTGGGCCGCGGAGGGTGAGGCGTGTGGCGAGATGGTCTTTAACACTTCGATGACTGGTTATCAGGAAGTGTTAACCGACCCGTCGTATGCCGGGCAAATCGTTTGCATGACCTACCCCTTGATCGGCAACTACGGTGTGAACAGCGAAGACGAAGAGTCCGCGCGTCCCTGGGTTGAAGGATTTGTCGTGCGTGAAGCCAGCCGCATCGCTTCAAGCTGGCGCGCACAAGAAACACTCGATGCTTACCTGAAGCGCTGGAACATTGTTGCGATTGAAGGCATCGACACACGCGCTCTGGTAAGGCACATTCGCGACAAAGGGGCGATGAGCGCTTGTCTTTCAACCACGGACCTCGATGCGGATAGTTTGATTTCCAAAGCGCGGCAATCGCCATCGATGGAAAATCGTGAACTGGCAAGCGTGGTTACCACCAAGAAACCGTACGAGGTGACGCCAAAGGGTGATGAGCGTTTTCATGTGGTCTGTTATGACTTTGGCGTGAAGCGGAATTCGTTGCGCGAGCTGGCGGCACGTGGTTGCCGGATAACAGTAATGCCTGCCTCAACATCTGCCGCTGAAGTGCTCGCGCTGAAGCCTGATGGAATATTTCTTTCTAATGGCCCAGGCGATCCGGCGTCAATGGACCGCGAGGTAGAGCAGATTCGAAATCTGGTCCAGACCTCGGTGCCGACATTCGGCATTTGTTTCGGCCATCAGTTGCTGGGACGCGCATTTGGCGGCAAGACATTTAAGCTCGTCTTTGGACATCGTGGCGGCAATCAGCCTGTGCAGGACGCCAGTGACGGCAAGGTGGAAATCACTTCTCATAACCATGGATTTGCGGTCGAGGCCGACAGCCTGCCTCCGGATGTTGAGGTGACGCACATCAACCTCAACGACCGTTGCGTGGAAGGCATGCGCCACAAGACGCTGCCCATCATTTCAGTGCAATATCATCCCGAAGCCGCCCCCGGCCCTCACGATGCCGAGCATCACTTCCAACGCTTTATTAATCTGATGGAAACCAGCACGAAGTAGCATAGACTTTAAGTCTGTGCCGTTTGGTGGAAACTCAACCCGCGTGGTTACGGGCTTCGATCTGTGCTGCCGTTGATTGAAACCACAGACTGATGAAGTCTGTTCCGCATCATTCCTGCACTGGCATTTTGAGTTCGCCGGTGGTGAGGTCTGGACGCGCCTGGGTCATTTCTTCCGGAGTCGTCTCAGAAGTTGGATGCTCGCGCAGACCGTGTGCAGTCGTTCCTGCTGACTCTGTGGCCGCTGTGGCTGGCGTCGGCTCAAGCAGGTCCGCCAGGCCTTCACTGCCGCGATGTTCAAGCCAATGGCGATAACTCACGGTGAGAATCGCTACCACTGGGATTGCAAGAAAGATTCCCGCCACGCCCGCCAGCTCCGCACCTGCAAGTATCGCGATGATCACCGCCAACGGATGTAGATGAATTCCCTGGCCAATCAAACGCGGATAGACAACATAGTCCTGCACAACGCGCAACACCGCCAGAAAAGCCAATACCAGGAAAGCCAAAAACGATCCACCGTGCAGCAGCGCCGCGACCCCAGCGACTATTGCGACGAACAACGGACCAACTAGAGGAATGAATTCACAGATGCCGGCTATGAGTCCCAGCACCAGCGGGCTTGGTAAACCGAATAAGGTGAAGCCAAGCGCACAAATTACGCCGATAAAAAGGCAGGCAGTAAGTTGTGCCCGTATATAAGCAGCCAAGGTGCTGTTGATGTCCTGAAAAAACTCGTCACCGCGCCAGCGCCATCTTCCTTTGGGAAGCATCTGCAGGGCGGAACGTCTGAAGGTTTCGGCGTCCTTCAAAAAGAAGAAGCTGAGGACTGGTATGAGCACGAGCCAGGGAATATAAATCACCCATCCCGCAACACTCGCCAGCACCGCACTCACCGTCAGGCTAACCTTTTCGATAACGCTGGGAATGGCCCCGTTTATTGCATCAAGCAGCGGCCCCGGCATGCGATGTGAACGAAAGTACTCAACAAAACCCTGCGTTCGCGTGCCGACCGCTGTCCAGTAAGCGCGCGCTTGTTCAGTGAACTCAGGAAACTGACTGCCCAACCGTGGCGCAAGCAAATAAATGCCAACCACTATCACCGCCACAATGATGATGTAGGAAAGGGTGATCGCCAGGGCGCGTGGCATGGCGCGCTCGCGCCCGGCAATGCGCAGCGGACGCCGCAGGAATTCGACTAACGGTGAAACGAAGTAAGCGAAGAAAACCGAGAAAACCAGAAGCAGAATAACGCCAGTCAGTTTTACGATTACCCAAAGCAGCAGTGCCACTGCGAGCACGATAAAGATCACGCGCAAAACTGCTCTGGTCTGCGGCCATGAGGCATCAGTGGCGATTTTCGCGGCTGTGCTGGCAATCTCTTTGGTTTCCTGTTCGTGCATTTTGAACCGTTTAGGCGTAAAGCCTGGCGATGATATTGCCCACGGCCTGTTGTTCAGTAGGCGTGACGCTGCGAAATTCGACGCCAAACGTGTCGGGCGTAGCGTGATGGACCACCTCGCCGCGCAAAGAAAGCGCCTCTTCCTGATCGATGAGTAATAGTCCCAGTTGATCGCCTACTTGGACATTCGGACAAGCCGGCAGATTACAAACGCGCAAGCCACCTAGACTGATGTCAGCAGGTTCCCCCAAGCCAATCGATTCATGCAAGCTTTCGTCTTCAACGGCCAAAGTCAGGCGCGTGTTGACGTAATAGCGCGGATACTTGCGCCGTTCATGATCGGGTAAAGTACTGTTGGGTGGGTTCATCGGGAAAACTCCCTTCAGTTTGCGAAGTCGTCGTCCTCTTCGTCGTCGTCTTCATCATCAACCACAGGCGCCGGCGCAGTTACGCGCGGCGCTGCTGGTTCCCAAATCAGTCCCTTCCATTCGTTTGTCTCGCCGAGCAGTTGCAGCGCCGCCAGGGGATGTCCCGGGTTGCGTTCGATCCGCAGCACTTCAGCAATTACCTGTAGCTTCTGGCCGTCTTCGCCTTCCACTTCCAGACGCACCCGGCTCCCGACATCTGGAAGCCGGCGCGGCAGATGGACCAGTGTGCCTTCGGGTCCGACATTTTCCGTGGTGCCCTGAACTACGACATGCGAACCGTCAGGCTCGTCCCACTCCGCGCGCACTTCGAATGATACTAGATAACGTGGTCCCGAACGAGCTTCAGTTTCTAAATGACGAGACATTATTTTGCTACTCCTTCATCAGACGAAAGCGCTGGAAGCGGAATACAGAATTCAGAAGTCAGAAGTCAGAATCCAGTAGTGAAACTCATATCTAAACAAATTACAAACTTGATAAGGACCTAGCAAAGAACTAAGTGCTATGCACCAAGTACTTAGAAAAACGAATTTCAAACTATTCTTCCACAGTCCGTAGTTTCTCGAGCACCGAAAAATCTTCCAGCGTGGTAACGTCCCCCGCGACAGAGCCGCTGGTCGCAATCTCGCGCAACAAGCGGCGCATTATTTTGCCGGATCGCGTTTTTGGCAGAGCGTCGGTAAAGCGCAGGTCGTCAGGTCGAGCCAGCGCGCCAATCTCTTTGGCCACATGCGCTCGTAACTCTGCGTTTAATTGTTCCGAGGGCTCGTGCGAACCTTCCAGCGTGACAAAAGCGACGATTGCCGATCCTTTCAATTCATCAGGGCGCGCCACCACCGCTGCTTCTGCAACCGCTTCGTGCGAAACCAGTGCGCTTTCTACTTCCGCCGTTCCCAGCCGATGACCACTGACATTGATCACGTCATCGATGCGTCCCATGATCCAGAAGTAGCCGTCTGCATCGCGCCGGGCGCCATCGCCGGCAAAGTAGATGTTTTCAATCTGCGACCAATACTGCTCACGGTAGCGTTCGTCGTCGCCCCAGATGGTCCGCAGCATTGACGGCCAGGGACGTTTGATTACCAAATAGCCGCCTTCGTTTGCCCCTACCTCTTGTCCCTCGCGCGTCAGGACGGCCATCTCTATTCCCGGAAATGGTTTAGTTGCAGAACCAGGTTTAGTGGGCGTCGCGCCAGGCAGGGACGTGATCATGATCGCGCCTGTTTCTGTTTGCCACCAGGTATCGACGATCGGACACTTCCCCTTACCGATGATCTGGTGATACCAAATCCAGGCTTCCGGGTTTATTGGCTCGCCAACCGTGCCCAACAAACGCAGGCTCGATAGATCGTGTTTGAGCGGCCATTGCTCGCCCCATTTGATGAACGCCCGAATCGCGGTCGGCGCTGTGTAAAGAATGTTGACGCGGTGACGTTCGATAATATCCCAAAAGCGGTCGGCCTCGGGATGGTTTGGCGCGCCCTCATACATCAAAACGGTGGCGCCATTTGAGAGTGGGCCATACACGACGTAACTGTGACCAGTAACCCAGCCGATATCAGCGGTGCACCAGTAGATGTCTTCGTCCTTGAGGTCAAAGACCCACTTTGTCGTCAGGTGCGCCTGCAACAGATATCCGGCTGTCGTGTGCAGAATGCCTTTGGGTTTTCCCGTGGTTCCGGAAGTATAAAGAATGTAAAGCGGATGCTCACTATCTAACTCCGCGGCCGGGCACGCTGAATCTACGTTAGCCATTTGCTCATGCCACCAGTGGTCACGGCCGGGCTGCATGTGGACGGGTTCGCCGGTGCGGCGTACGACGATGCAGCTTTTAACGGAAGGCGTTTGTTTCAGAGCTTCATCGACGGCGGGTTTAAGTTTCACTTCCTTACCACGGCGCCAGCCGCCATCGGCGGTCACAACCAGTTTGCAACTCGCATCATTTATGCGATCGATCAACGCGGCGCTTGAGAAGCCACCGAAGATAACTGAATGCGTGGCGCCAATGCGCGCGCAGGCCAGCATCGAGATTGCCAATTCGGGAATCAACGGCATATAAAGCGCAACCCGATCGCCTTGCTCAACTCCCGAGCGCTTAAGCACGTTAGCGAATTTACAAACTTCGGTGTGAAGCTGTTGGTAAGTTAAAGTGCGTCCGTCGCCCGGCTCTCCTTCCCAGATCAGCGCCGCCTTGTTGCGCCGCCACGTTCGCAGATGGCGATCAAGGCAGTTGTACGAAACGTTAATGCGCCCGCCAAGGAACCACTCTGCGTGGGGCGGTTGCCACTTCAATACTGTGTCCCACTTCTTAAACCAATGCAGCTCTTCCGCCATGCGCGCCCAGAAGTTTTCCGGGTCAGCGCTTGCTTCAGCGCGCAGGCGCTCCAATTCGGCCAGCGATTTGACGTGGGCTTTTTCAGAAAACTCCGGCGGTGGGGGAAAGACTCGATCTTCCCGTTGCAGAGACTCGATGTTTGTGGTGGCTGGTGACATCCCTGAGCTAAAATCTCTTCGCCAAATGCTAGAACATGGTGTGCTGTGTGTACCATAGAACAGCTTGACCCCACAACAACTTGCTTGCAGTATTACTGTTGTAGGTAGGAGACATCGGTCTTCGCGAGAAGGGCCTGCTTTGCTGCCACCAACACCACGTGTCTCCGAAAAATATATGCTGTCTCCGCTGTGGAATGAGCAATTATGAATCATCGAATCGAAGCGTCGCCTGACAAGGTCGCTGACTTCTGCCGTAAATGGAAGATTAGCGAATTGTCACTATTCGGCTCAGTGTTGCGCGAAGACTTCCGTGCTGACAGCGATATTGACGTATTGGTAACTTTCGCGCCGGAAGCCAGATGGAGTTTGTTCAATCTCTCGCGACTACAAGATGAGTTGTCCGGCATTCTAGGGCGCGGAGTGGACCTCGTGGACATAAGAGGGTTACGAAATCCTTTCAGACGACGCGAGATTCTTGCTACCAAAGAGGTGGTTTATGCAGCCTGAGAACCGAGACGCTGCCTATTTGTGGGACATGCGGGAATCAGCGCGAGACATCGTTAACTGGGTAAAAGGTGTGAGCTACGAGCAGTTTTGCAATGACGAGATGCTTCACTCGGCGGTTGAGCGCAAACTTGAAGTTTTCGGAGAGGCGGCAGGTCTCGTGTCTCCGGAGTTGCAAGAAGGCCACCTCGAGATTCCGTGGAAGGATATCAAAGGAGTTCGAGTGATCCTTGCTCATAAATATGCCGACATTGAGCTGAGTGTGATTTGGGAAGCGGCCACAAAAGAACTTCCGGAGATTCTGCCTAAAGTTGAAAAACTGATTACGCCTTTTGAGTTGGAGTGATCGCAATCATTCCGTGTGTTATTCAAACTGTTTTCAATGGCTGATATGTCGGGATCGAAATCTTAGGGATTGGTTCAAACTTTTTTCCCAAACGTGAAAAATCTCCACGTCGGCACCAGCGGTTACAGTTATAAAGAATGGAAGGGAAGCTTCTATCCTGAAAAAATTCCCGCGAAGGAAATGTTGCGCTTTTATGCCGAGCGCTTGAGTACGGTCGAGATAAACGCCACCTTTTACCGCTTGCCGCAAAAAAGTACGTTGGAAAACTGGAAAGAGCAGGTGCCGAAGACTTTTCGGTTTTCACTCAAGGCGCCGCAACGCATCACCCATTTCAAGCGACTGAAAGAAGCGGGCGACGACGCGAAGTACTTCCTGGAAATATCTGCCGCACTCGAGCACCAACTGGGCCCGGTGCTCTTTCAGTTACCGCCCAACATGAAAAAGGATTTGCCGCGGCTGCAAACTTTTCTGGCCGAGCTACCGAATCATCAGCGTATAGCATTCGAGTTTCGCCATCCCACCTGGTTTGACGACGACGTGCTCGAGGTGTTGCGAGCGAGGAATTGCGCGCTTTGCGTTTCCGACACGGACGACATGCCAACCACGCACATCGACAAGACGGCGGATTGGGGTTACCTGCGCCTGCGTCGCGTGTTGTATTCGGAGGATCACTTGAAGGATTGGCTAAAGCGTGTGCGAGATCAGAATTGGAACGAGAGCTACGTTTTTTTCAAGCATGAAGATGAGGGAACCGGACCACGTTTAGCTGCGCAGTTTCTGCAACTGGCCGCCACTGCCTAATCAAAACAGAAGTAACGTCTTTTACTAATGCTGGGGCAGTCGCAGAATATCTAAGGTGATTGGTTGTTTACTCGGTTACCACGATTGCTGATTCTTTGATGGCTTTACACACAACCATTTCCAAAGGCTACTTGAAGGTCGCCCGGCAATGTGTGCTGGTGCTCGCCACCCTTCTCATTGCGGGCACCAGCGCATTTCCACAAGCAACCGATCCCGCCAACGAAGTTGCACGCCTCTTCCTTGCCGCGAAGACTGCGCAGGAAGAGGGCAAGTACGATGATGCAATTCTCGCCTATCGCCAGGTGGTGGCATTAAGTAAAGACTCGCCAAAAAATTCGGCATTGGCCTACTTCAACGCCGGCATCATCTATCTGCGGTTCCAGAAGTACGCGGAAGCTGCGAACGCCTTTCAACAATCTATCCTACTTGATCCGAATTCTGCTGAATCTCACAACAACCTGGGCGAATCGCTCGCATTCCAAAAAAAGTTTCCGCAGGCGATTGCGGCTTTTCAGCGCGCCAACCAGCTCGATAAGAATCTTCTCATCGCGCAATTCAATATGGGCCTTACCTATACCCGGATGGGCCAACTAAAATACGCCGAGTTTGTCTTCAAGGTTCTGGTTCGCGATCATCCCGACTACGCATTAGGTTACGACGGTATGGCCGTAACACTCTCAAAGTCGGGCCGAACGAGCGAAGCGATTCCGCTACACGAAAGGCCATCAGTCTAAGTCCTGATAGCCCCGTTTTCTATTACAATCTCGGTATTAGTTATTTGGTTCTGGGTAATACAGAGAGGGCGCTGGAGCAGAAAGAAAAACTGCTCCAGCTTGATCCACAGGCAGCGAGTCGATTGACCAACCTAATCGCAAAACATCAGAAGTGAACTCCGAAGCTGGAGATAATTAGAAGTTTCCGCCGCAATCCGGATGGCCGCAATCGCAATCCAGCCCAACGGTTCTGCCCGCGCCTTCGCATGATGCGCTGCAATACTTGCCGTCAGCCTGGGGTGCACAGCCGCAAACCGGGTTCTTACACGTTTTCTCTTTTTCGTCCGCCATAATTCCTCCTGCTGTTGGTAAATTGGGCGCATAGAGTAACACACCTGGAGCTTAGCGGTTAATGTTCCTCCTTTGCCCTTGCCAACATTTCCATCGCGCCCTGCGCCCGCAATAATCGGATTACAGCGCGGTGCTCGTTTTCAATAGCGTGGGAAAGCGCGCTCTTGTGATCCGAATCGCATTGGTTAATGTCTGCACCCGCGAGAATCAGAGTGCGGACGTCGCAATCTCTGCGGCGACGCGCGCGTTGTTTTCGAGTAAGGCGATATTCGCTTTGAGAGTGGCGCCCTTACTGGTTTCAGCCATGCGCGATAACAGAAATGGTGTTAATTCGCGTCCGGAAATGCTTTGCTCATCCGCCTGTTTTAGCGCTGCGGCAAGCATTTCATTCAACTCATCAGCAGGCACCGCAAATTCCGAGGGCACTGAAACCGTAACCAATAACGCACGGTTAAGGTTCAACTGTTCCTGCGCTCGAAAAAGCTGCACGACTTCGGACGGACCGCTCACCGAAACATCAACCGGCAAGCCGCTGCTTGGCGAATAGAATGCCGGCATCTCATCGCAACCAAAACCAACAACAGTGATGCCGTTGGTTTCAAGCCATTCACGCGTCGCGGGCAAATCAAGAACAATCTTGGCGCCGGAGCAGACAACAATGATCGAAGTTGAAGCGAGCGCCAGCAGATCGGCGGAGACATCGGGCAACAAACCGCGATGCACGCCGCCAATACCCCCTGTCGCGAAAACTTTTATACCGGCTCGCTGAGCAATCCAACAGGTCGTTGCCACCGTTGTCGCGCCATTCCACTTTTGCGCAACCGCGATTGGCAGATCGCGAATGCTGACTTTCTTGATGTCGTCGGCTTCCGCCAATACCATAATTTCATTGTCGGTCAATCCCGCGCGCAACTGGCCATCGAGAATTGCAATCGTAGCTGGCACCACACCCGCTTCTCGAATAATTTGCTCAAGCCTGAGCGCAACCTCCTGATTTGTGCGCCGGGGCAACCCATGCGCGATGACGGTTGATTCAAGCGCAACGATAGGGTTGTTAGCGACGAGCGCTGCCTGAACTTCGGAGCTATATTTAATGAGTGCACTGTTCGACATTTATCGTCAACCTCTTACGCTTAGCGGCTTTGCCGCCTTCCGTGCGGAAAGGCTCTGCCTTTCCGATCAAGTTTTCTGTTTTGAGGCTGCGCCTCCGGCCTGTTTGAGGCATAGCCTCAAAGAAATGCAAGAACGTTACGGAAAGGCAGAGCCTTTCCGCACGGAAGGCGGCAAAGCCGCTATATGCCGGCAGCAGGATCTTGAGAAGTTGATGCAGCACTCGGCTTCTTCAGACTGAAAATCGTTCCACCACCCGGCTGTTTTTCCCAGCTAATTTCAGCTTCGATCAGGCTCGCGCGGGCGCGCATGTTTGCCAATCCACGACCTTCCTTGCGCGTTTCCCGCCTTGGATCAAACTCGCGCCCATCGTCCGTAATGGTTAACTCAAAACTGTCGCCGCTCGTGACTCCGAGATGCATCTTCACATGGCTCGCGCCGGAGTGACGGCAAATGTTGTTCAGCGCTTCCTGGACAATGCGATAGATTTGCATCTGCACATTCGGCGTCAATTGCACTCGCTCTTCCAGCGCATCGTCGCACTGAAATTCATATGAAAATTTTCGATCCGCCGGCGCATCTTGCACCGCATGCGAAAGCGCAAACTCAAGCGCTGCGGCGAAGCCAACGTTTTGCAATACCGACGGACTAAGATCCTCGCAGATGCGGCGTACTTCCTGTGAGATTGATTCAATCTCGGTGCGCAACCCGCTCGTGTTTAGTGGTATGCGTTGCCCTGCATCTGCCGCAGGTTGCTGATCCGTAAGCAACATCAGGTGACGCAGATCCGCCAGTGTTTGATCGTGAAGATCGCGCGCGATGCGCCGGCGCTCGCGTTCCGCTTCATTCGCAAGATTCAAGCGCGCGTCCGCTAGTTCCCGGTTCGCGGTGACCAGCGCAGTGCTGGTTCTGGCTATACGCCGCCGTTCCTGAATAGCCCAAAACAATGCCAGCAAGGCGAGCAACAGCAGAATCGCAAGAGCAGTTGAGGTCCACGGGAAAGGGGCTTTTGCTATCGTTAACTCAAACGACAGCGGCGCCGACGAGATGAGATCCCGGCTGAAAGCGCGCGCGGTTACACTATATTTACCCGGCGACAAGCTCTCAATCGGAAACTGCGATTCATGCGAAACTTTTTGCTTGATGAGATCGCCTGCGGCATTCGCGAGCGTGAACGCATATTGAAACTGCTCGGGAAATGTCCGGCTGCTAATGGCGGCTACATCAAGCAACAAACCATTCTGTGGGTATTCCAGGTAGATGCCTGATTGCAACTCGGCGGGAGAGTGTACACGTTTGCTGATCACGCGCGCAGCATACACGGTTGGTGCGAAAGCATCAGGCGCGAAACGAGCAACGCCGCGACTGGTGCCAACCAGCAAGAATGCGCGGCCATCCGCCTCCTTGTACGGAAGCACCGCGAAAGCATTTTGGGATGGCAAGCCTTGTTCGGCATCAACCTGGGAAACAAGTGGCACACCGAGCTTGTCGTCGAGCACGATTTTCAGCAGTCCACTTGCAGTCGTCGCGCACCACACTGCGTTGTCCTTCTGATCTGATGCATGCGCTAGAAAGCGAGCTTCATAACCGGGCGCCGCAGCCAGGCAGTCCTTACCCGGGCCGCACAGAAAAACTCCGCGGTTGGTAGCAAACCAAAGTATCTGATGACCGGTTTGAGTCATCGAGCGAACCGTGGTGGTGTTTAGTGTTGTAAACGCCTCCTCGGTTTTTGCTTGAGCACCGTCGAAACTAATTACGCCGTCTTTGCTTGTACCAAGCAACAATCTCAGATCCCCGTCAGCGTATAAGCTGATTATGTCGCGGCTGGTGTTCGGATCGTTCGGCCAAACAAGCGTCACACGATTATCTGCGTAGCGTTCGAGGCCGCGGCCATAGCTGGCAAGATAGATAGCGCCACGGAAACGAGCTATCGCGCGAATGCTGCCCACCGCATCTGCCGCACCGGAACTAGCTTCGATGCGTGCGAAGGTTTGCGATTCAAGTTGGATGTCACTCGTAAGTTTCGGGCCAACGAAAAATCCCGCTGCGGAGCCAATTAGCAATCGACCGTTATCATCCTCGGCAATGCAATAAATGATGTTGCGCGAAAGATCGCTGACTGAATTCCAACGCGCGTCCTTTGCATCGTAGACGAAGAGTCCGCGGTTCGTTCCTGCCAACACCTGGCCAGTCGAGGTTTGATACAGCGTGCGTACAAAATTGCTTTCCGCGTTGTCGCCGATATTTTCGACTCGCGGTGCATTGGGATCGTAGCGGCTAACTCCGCGGTCAGTGCCAAACCAGACCACATCTTCGCGGTCGACAAAAATTGCAAAGATATGGTCCGAACGCAGGCCGCCCTCCGTTCCGTCAAAAGTGAAGTTCACACTTTTTCTGGAAGCTGGAAAGTAAAAGACGCCGCGGCCGTCCGTGCCGACCCACATGTCGTCAGCATGGCCCGCGCGCAAAGCCATCACTGTTCCGGTGACTTTGTCAGCGCTGGCAATCTCTGAAAAACCTTCGGTGGAATGCAAGGCCTGCTGATCTTTTCGGCTTCTGGTTCCCACCCACAACTGGCCGCGCGCATCGGTGGCCAGCGCGCGCACAAAAAAAGCGGGCCGACGCGCCTGCATCTCTGTGGCGGAATTGTTCTCGATAGCCAACAGACCGCGGCTAAGCGAACCGGCAAACAATTTCTCGTGAGCATCTGTAAGACTCGTGAGTGGTAATGGGCTCGGATTGTCTCTGTCGGCGCTCTCGAGCGGCTTATCCAAAAGTTTTCTTATCTGAAAACCGCCTGCGTTCGTACGACATTCGTAGATCATTCCTTGTTCGCTGGCGATCAGTAGGCGGCCGTTTTCCGGTTCGATGATCGCGTTGATGGTCTGGCCCTGAAGATCCTTTACCGCCTCTACTCGACCGTTTAAGATGCGCGCCGCTCCGTTGTCAGTTCCCACCCAGAGCGCGCCCATAGCGTCCGTCAACAGCGACAGCACACGGCCCTGAGGCATTTGCGAGTCATTGATTGTTTGCATCCGGCGGCCATCAAACCTCGCCAAACCCGCTTCGGTGCCAAACCACATCATGCCGTCCTGTCCCTGCGCGATCGCGCGGACGCGGTCTGATGGCAAACCGTGAAAAAGCGTTACCGCGCCCCATTGATGCAGACCGGTAAGCGGTGTAGGCGAAGGCGAAGGCAATGGCGAAGGGGAAGGGGAAGGGGAAGGGGAAGGTGACGGGGATGGAGAAGGAGACGGTTGGGGCTCATTTTTGGAGAAGGCAGTAGGTAGTAGCACAACGGCCAGAGAGCGTGTGAATCCCACGGGCAATATGAAAAAGGCAGAAATTAATAAGGAAGCAGCTACGAGCCGGAATCGAGCGTAGGCCGGACTGGCGGCTATGCCGCAGCACAGTGCGGAAAGGCTGTGCCTTTCCGAGGCTCGATCTCTTGTATTGAGGCTACGCCTCGAAAGACCGAGGCCTAGCCTCATTTTTTGATTACGACGACGGTGAGGCTGAGCCTCACCGCACTGTGCTGCGGCAGAGCCGCGAGAGAGTGTGGCTCCAAACATTAACGTTTCCGCGTCTTTGCCTCTTCGCGCTTCTGCTCTTCGAGAAACTTCTTCTGGTCGCGCTGGATCCAGACGTCTAAATCTTCCGCGGCCTTTTCCAGTTCATCGTTATTCAGCAAGCCGCGTCGCAAAGCTTCGAAGAAAGCACGCGTGCGCACGTTATAGGCGAGCTTTTCATAAGCCTCATGCTCGGTGCCTTCCGCAATCGACATGAAAAGTTTTTCATAAAGAGTTGCCAGGCGGCTTTCCACGCCGCGCAGACTTAAGGAACACTTGCGCGCGATCGCCCAGTTGGAAAGGCCGAGCGCCAGGTAGTAAAGCGCTTCGGACTCAAACTCCGTCAGCAACGGACGTTTGAAGGAATCCTTGAATGCCGGATCGATCATGTCCGCGCCGTCTTCAAGCACGGCGGCAACAAAGCGCAGGAAACGCGACTCAGGATTGTTTTTGTGAATGAAGCCGTAAGCGGGCGGCGGATCTACTGACTTAACAATCTTGCGAATTTCGTTGATGTAAATTTCGTGAGGAAACTGCGTCCAGAAAATTATGCGGGCCGTGGGAAAGTCGCGCCAGATTGCCCGCGCCGCCTTCACTCCGGAGAGCTTTGGCATTTGAATGTCGAGAATACAGACTTCCGGTTTGCCTTCAAGCGCCAGCTTCACTGTCTCTTCGCCATCAGCAGCCTCGACAACCGGCGCGTGCGACGGAAACTCCTTTTCAAGAATTTCTTTCAGGTAATGGCGCTGGGCCACGTTGTCTTCGGCGATTAGAATGGACATGCTAGCGGATAATACGCGAAAGAACCCAGCACAGTAAGTGTGGCTCGCCACAGTTAGATTGAGTAGTACAGCCGGTTACAACTGGGTGATTCTTTTCATAATGACTGTAATCTCCACCTGGGCGCGAACTGAGCGTTACGATATCTTTGAAGCGTTCGGCGGACTTTCCGGTTTTGTTGATGACATGATGAAACAACTTGCGCTTCTAGCTTCGTTAGCTGCCATGTTTTTGATGGTTGCTTGGATCCCACCGGCGCCAGTGGCGCAAAGCCGTAGAGGCCATACATTCACAGTTGGGGTAATCAGGACCGACGGAGTCATCGTTCCTTTCGCACGATACGCCAATTTGAAGTGGACCAATCCATGGCGGAACCCGGTCGTGAACGCTCAAGCGCATGAGCCGAATACCATCGCCGATCTCCGCAAGCCCTGGTATGAGTCTTTCGTGAAGCCGTCGGGTGAGTGGTATCTCTCGTTGCCGTCGGGCGATGCGTTAACCTTGCTGACGTCCAGGAACGTTCAGGTCTGTTCGCATTGCCAGCAAGTGTGGGGCCTGTTGAGCGAATATACCGACGCTGAACCGGCGCAAAGGAACGCGTGTGTACGTACACTGGGAATTGCATTCAGCAAAAAGAGACCGGCGCAACGGATGGAGCGCTTAACGAGTGCCCTCTCCGACTGGAAGGAAATGTTGACGTTTCTAGGCCCGGAATTTGAGCGGGCTGAGAACGTTGGACCGACCGGGGCCGGCCAACAATACTACACTCAAATACCCCGCGCCGAAGATAGAGCCAAGGTACCGTTATCAATGCTGAATCTCTATCGGAGTCAACTGTTGGATGGCCGAAACCTTTTTTATTTTGAGGTGAGTAAGGAGTACCGAAGGCCGCGTGGTGCCAATGATGCGGATTGCAACAACATCTCGCTGTTTGGCGGATGGGCCCTGCGAGACGTGCATGGAAACGTATCTTTGCTGGACTCACAATTCCAACCAACGGACTGCGACAGGAAAGAAGGTGGCATGACAATACCTTTTGACATTTTTCAATTGGATGGTAAGACGTTTGCGGTTGTCGAAGAAGACAATTACGAGGGCGAGAGCTACATTATTCTCGAAATTAGAAGGGATGGCATTCATCGCATTCTTGAGACTTACGCAGGTAGTTGCTGAGCTACACAGACGGGCCGCCTGATGTGCCAATCCGTTGCTCATGACCTGCCATCAGCCGGTTCTTAGCCGCGCGCGAAACCGCTTCTGTCTTCTTAAGGTTTTGTGGTAAATCTCTACGCCATGAGACCACGCCGAATCCTCTTTTCGATCCTGACTACACTTCTCGTTCTCGGGTTTATCACATCATCAGGCGCGCAACGTAGGACTCAGCGAGCACGCACCGCTCAACCGCAAATCCGACCAACTTCAATTCGTTCGCCCCGCGATGAGGCGCTGTGGCAGAGAGCGCTCAGGATTCATCGACGCGCAATCGTCGTCGATACGCACAACGATGTGACCACGCCGATGACGAACGATGGCTTCGATCTTAACGGCGCGCCTCCCGTGCCTTACAGCACCAATATTGAACGCATGAAGCAGGGCGGCCTGACGGCTAATTTTTTTTCGCTCTACATCCGGCCCTGGTATGTCCAGCATGGCGGCGCTGCACGCCGCACACTCGACATGATTGATTCGGTTTATCGCGCTGTCGAACGTCATCCAAACGATCTCATAATGGCAACCTCCGCCGCCGACATTCGCCGGGCAAAAAAGCAAAAGAAGATTGCAGCGTTAATGGGCATCGAAGGCGGACACGCAATTGAGAACTCGCTCGCGGCCCTGCGTGAGTTTCACCGACTTGGCGTGCGCTATATGACGCTGACGTGGAACAACACCAACGATTGGGCCGACGCCGGGCGGGGCGAGAAGACGCACAACGGGCTTACTGAGTTTGTCAAAGAGGTTGTGCGCGAGATGAACCGTTTGGGGATGCTCGTTGACGTGTCGCATGTTTCCGACAAAACGATGGCCGACGCACTTGATGTTTCGAAGGCGCCGGTCATCGCGTCGCATTCTTCAGCTCGCGCACTCAGCAATGTGCCGCGAAATATCCCGGACGATCTGTTACGGCGCATCGCGAAAAACGGCGGCGTAATTCACGTGAATTTCTATAGCTATTTCATCGATGCCGCGACGGTTGGCCCACAGGACGAGGCCCGCGATAAACGTTTAAAAGCCCAACAGGATTTGCTGAACGAGAAATACAAAACCGATCCGGAACGGTTGGCTGAAGAAGGCGACAAGTTGGCGGCGGCGAACCTCCTTCCGCTATTGCCGCTATCTAAACTCATCGATCACATTGATCACATTGTGAAGGTTGCGGGCATCGATCACGTTGGACTGGGCGCAGACTTTGATGGGGCCATCGATTTTCCTGAAGGCGCGCAGGATGTCTCGATGTTACCGAATATCACTTATGAACTTTTAAAGCGTGGTTACAGCGAGAAAGACATTCGTAAAGTACTAGGGGAAAACTTTTTGCGTGCGTTTGCCGAAGCCGAACGGGTAGCGCGCGGCATGAGCAAGAACATCAGCGGTGATGGCAGCCTGCGAAGGATCGGAAAATAACAATCCGCAGATTGCACAGATTCCGCTGATTAATAAGAGCGCGGAAACTGTTTAATCAGTCAGGAACCAGTTGAAACCTGGCTGTCGGCTGCGTCGAGCCCCAGCGTTTGAAGAATCCGTGTAATCTGCGTAATCTGCGGATTGAAACTATGAAGCCCGCCGGTCTCTACATTCACATTCCGTTTTGTCTTTCGCGCTGCTCGTACTGCGACTTTGCAACGGGCTTGTACGAGTCTGCGACTGCAGAACGATACGTCGCGAGTGTTGTCCGGGAAATGACGTCATGGCACGAAGTTGATCAACCAAAGCCAATCGACACAATCTATTTTGGCGGCGGCACCCCCTCGCTGCTGTCATCAGCGCAATTGGACACCCTAATGCACGCGGTGCGAGAGCGTTTTGCTGTTTCGGCAAATGCAGAAGTGACGATGGAGATGAACCCGGGCACGGTTACCGAGGAAGGACTGACGTCGTTCAGGGAGCTCGGAATTAATCGCGCGAGCTTCGGGGCGCAAACATTCGACGATCGCGAGTTGGCCCGCCTCGGACGTTCACATACAGTTGCAGACACACGCCAAACATTTTCGCTTTTGCGGGAAGCAGGATTCGACAATGTAAGTTTCGATTTGATTGCGGGTCTGCCGGGACAAACTCTCAATGCCTGGCTGCACAACCTTGATGAAGCGTTCGCTTTGCGACCTGAGCACTTGTCGTTTTATCTGCTGGAAGTTCATGAAGGAACGCCGCTTGCCGCCCACATAAAGACCGGCTTGCAACCGGTCCCGGATGAAGACCTGGCGGCAGAAATGTATCAGGCGATGCTTGAGCGCGCGGCCAGAGCCGGATATGAACATTACGAAATATCAAATCTGTGTTTGCCTGGCTTCGAATCGCGGCACAACACCAAATACTGGACAGGCGCACCTTATTACGGCTTTGGCTGTTCGGCGCATTCGTTTGATGGCGCGTCGCGACGCTGGGCCAATGAGCGGGATCTTTCAAAGTATATTGGAAGGATGGAACGAAACGATGCGCCTCTCGTGGAAGATCGGAGGCTGACTGAAGATGACCGCCGCGCGGAGGCGCTGTTTCTTGGCATGCGCATGATGGCCGGCGTAAGAACGCGAGAGTACAAAGAATTGTTTGGCGTCGACCTCAGCGCCTCACGTGCGGACGATCTCAGAAAGTTTCAGCAAGCCGGCTTAATCGAGTTTGACGGTGATCTGCTGAAACTCACGCGAGCAGGAGCGTTGCTGTCAAATGAAGTGTTTGCGGCATTCATTTGATTTGGATTGCGGCGGCTCGACGCCGCTTTGTGCGGGCGTTGCGGGCCTGATTACAGAAAATGGTTACGGTTGCGGTTAGTTAAAAGCGGCGTCAAGCCGCCGCAGGCCAAAGCGTCAAGCCGCCGCAGTCCAAAAATAGACCTCTTATGATCATCGCTATAGATGGACCATCCGGCGCAGGCAAATCAACGCTGGGTCGCAGGCTGGCGCAGGAGCTGAATCTGCTCTACATCGACACCGGCTCGATGTACCGGGCAGTTGCTTTCGCGGTAATGGAATCCAGTATTAATGCGAACGATGATCTGGCTGTTGGTCTTTTAGCAGAACGGGTGAATGTCGACCTGACGGGCGAGCCCGATTCCTTGAAAGTAACGCTCGAAGGTCGCGATGTGTCTGACAAGATACGCAGCGAAGACGTAACCGAAATGTCGTCGATTGTTTCCACTATCCCGCAGGTGCGTCGTGCGATGGTGAAACGGCAGCGCGAATTGGGCCAGCGTGGCGCAGTGATGAACGGGCGGGACATTGGCACAGTGGTTTTTCCAGACGCGGATGTAAAGTTTTTCCTGACTGCTGTGCCGCAGGAACGCGCGGCGAGGCGTTTCAATGAGGAGCGGGCCCAGGATCCTACGGCAAACTTTGAAGAAACCTTTGCCGACATGACAGAAAGGGATCGCCGCGACGAGACGCGCGCAGATTCGCCGCTGAAAGTTGCCGGCGACGCCATTGTCGTCGACTCGACTGGGTTATCAATTGATGAAGTATTTGAAAAGATGATGGCAGCGGTTCATAAGAAACAAAGCCATCGGGGAGCAGAGACACCAAGATGAAAAAGTTTAGGGTGCCGACATTTTCATTCCATACCGAGCCGTTTTGGATTTTGGTGTCCTCGTTCTTCATACCAGTGATCGGAATTGCAATCGCCATATTCGTTACTTTGATCAGGAAGTTGTTCGTCTAAGAAATCCGCAATCCGAAATTCGAAATCCGAAAGTTTACCAGTATGTTCACTGGAATCATTGAAGAGCTGGGCCGGGTGCGCAGCATAGAGACGCGCAACGACAACGCCTACATCACGATCGAGGCGCGCACGGTTACTCAAGATACAAAGCACGGCGATTCAATTGCCGTTAATGGCGTTTGTCTGACTGCGCTTGATATTCATCCCGATTCGTTTGCCGCCGATGTTTCGCGCGAAACTCTTGATCGCTCGACACTCGGACGTTTGCTGCCAGGCACTGCTGTAAACCTGGAGCGCGCGGTGACACCTATTACGCGTCTGGGTGGTCACATCGTTCAGGGGCACGTCGATGCGCGCGGAAAGTTTGTGAGTGTCACTGACCACGAAGGTTCATGGACAGTGCGTGTTGAGTATCCCGAGGAAATCGCACGCTACCTTGTTTTCAAGGGCTCGATTGCAGTGGAAGGAATCAGTCTCACCATCGCCGCCTTAACTGACAATTATTTTGAGGTTGCGATAATTCCAAAAACCTGGGAAGTCACGAATTTTTCTCAACTCAAACCTGGCGATGAAGTAAACCTTGAAGCCGATATGATCGCCAAATACGTAGAGCGCATCTTGCGTTTCGCGGAAACCCCTCCGCAACAGTAAACTCAGTTAAGCAGAAGGAAGTAGGACAGACTTCATTGTTTGATGTCTTTCCCCCTCTCCCTTTGGGAGAGGTTCGGGGAGAGGGCTTGCACGCGTTAAGCTTCGCACCCTCCCCTAACCCCTCCCAAGGGGGAGGAAAAGCTTCGAAAGCACAGACTGAAGTCTATGCCACTAAGAGCCAACGAAAAACAGACGGAAGTCCGCACTAACAGTCCATGAGTACGCGTTATCGAGTCATTAATGATCCCGAAGAACTGCGCCAGGCAGTTGAGACTCTCTCTGCTCATCAGGTGATTGGGCTCGATACAGAGACTACAGAACTCGATCCTTACATTGGTCGCCTGCGCCTCGTTCAACTTGCCACGCCGGCGGGTGTCGAGATTGTTGACCTTGATGCGTTTGGCGACCTGCGAAACAACGAAGCACTCAAACCGCTGAAGCAACTGCTGGCAGCTGCTCGTCCCATCAAAATCGCGCACAACGCAAAGTTTGACGCTAAGTTCATCAAGCACTACCTCGGCGTTGATCTCGGTGGTTTGTTTGACACCTTGCTCGCCAGCCAAATCGTGGGGGCCGGGGACATCGAAGAACGTCATGGACTGGAAACTGTCGCCTCGCGCTACCTGAATGAAGCAGTAGATAAGACGGAGCGGCTCAGCAACTGGAATTTTGAATTGTCCGAAGCGCAACTCGAATACGCAGCACGTGACGCCGCGATTCTGTTGCCGTTACGAGAAAAGTTGATCGAGCGTCTGCGCAGTGATTCGCTCATTGCCTGCGCGCAGCTTGAGTTTGAGTGTGTGACTACCGTTGCCGACATCGAATTGACAGGGTTTTACATGCACAAGGATCGCTGGCTCGAGCAGTTGTCGTTAGTTGAGAAGAGAAGAGCGCAGTTAGCGGATGAGCTGCAAGACATACTGGCGGAAGAATCTTCGCAAGGTTCGCTATTCGGAGGGCCGCAGCGCGACGAAATAAATCTGGATTCTCATCAGCAGTTGACGCAGGCGCTGAACCGGTTGGGAATCCCGGTTCCAGATTCAACTCGGAACTGGAAACTCCAACCGCTGGCCGCCGAGTATCCGGTTATCGCCACGTTGCTGGAATACCGCACGGTACAGAAGGCGTTGACGAGTTACGGCCAGAATATGATTGAGCTGGTCAACCCAACTACCGGACGCTTGCACGCTGATTTTCGACAGATTGGCGCGCCGACGGGAAGGTTCTCGTGTACCAATCCGAACATTCAGCAGGTGCCGCATGCGGTTGAATATCGCCGCTGTTTTTCGGGTCACCCAGTTGGCAGAAAACTGATCATCGCTGACTATTCGCAGATCGAGCTGCGCATTTTGGCCGAATTCTCCGGCGACCAGGGGTTTATTAACGCGTTCAATTCCGGCGCCGATCTTCATCGCGTCACCGCCGCCGAAGTTTTCAATGCATCGTTGGACCAGGTCACAAAGGAACAGCGCGATTTTGCCAAGCGGCTGAATTTCGGCGTGGTCTATGGCATCGGCGCGCAAAGGTTTTCCATCATGACGGGCTTGAGCGTCGGGGCAGCTGAAAACGTGTTGCGCAAATATTTCGCGACCTATCGACAACTCGATACTTATCTTCATGAAGCGGCGAATCGTGCTGTGCGCGAACGGCAGGCACGGACGGCATCAGGTCGTTTGGTTCGTTTTCGCTATGACCAACAGGATCGCCAGCAGATTTCCATGACAAAGCGCAACGGCAAGAACACGCCGATCCAGGGGACGAGCGCCGACATCCTCAAGCGCGCTCTGCGGTTGCTGAATGATGAACTCCGCGATACAAACGCGCAGATCGTGAACATCATTCACGACGAAATCGTAGTCGAAGCAGATGCGAGCAACGCCAAAGAGGTTGCGGAGAAAGTTGAGCGAACAATGCGCGTCGCCGGTGAAGAGTATGTGAAGACAGTGCCGGTGAAAGTGGAAACTGAAATCGCGGACGAGTGGGTCAAGTGAATTTTTTGGACTGCCGCGGCACGACGCCGCTTTTGGTTTATTTGGACTGCGGCGGCTCGACGCCGCTTTTCAAGTTAGCCGGGCGATTCAGTATAAGAAAACAGTCAACTCAGTCGTTGCGTTAAAGCTGCGTCAAGCCGCCGCAGTCCAGATTATTTCTTCCGGCGCCAGAAGAAATAGACAGGAATTCCAGTTAGCACCAGCAGATAGCCAATGCCGGACGTCTGCGGCTTCAAAAAAGCCAGATCGATCACCAATAAAAGCGCAAGAGAAATATAGATTAGTGGCACAACGGGATAACCGACGGTGCGATAGGGACGCTCCAGCCTTGGCGCCTTGCGGCGCATGATGATCACGGCCCCCACCATCAGCCCATAAAAAACCAAATCAGCCGAAATAATATATTCGAGCAGTTGGGTGTAGACATTGCCGTAGCTCACATTAATGGCGCCGGTTTGTGGATCGGTCGTTGTAGAAATTGTGCGCGGCAACGTCAAAAAGGAGGCCCAAATGCCCTGCACGATTAACGCGGTCGCGGGGACATGCCGCCCATTGAGCATCGCAATGCGCGAAAAGAACAGACCATCGCGCGCCATTGCGTAATAGACGCGCGCGCCGGCCAGTATCAGACCGTTGTTGCAACCAAACGTCGAGATCATGATCGCTACGGCCATGAGAACCGTACCCGGACGTTGGAAGACTGCCTGCATCGTGGCGGTGGCCACACTGTTCGGCGGCTTCTGAATTGTTGCGAGGGGCAGCGTCACGATGTAGGCAACGTTCGCGAGCAGATAAAGCGCTACAACCGCGAGACAGCCGATGAGGAGTGCCCGCGGCAAGTTGCGTCCCGGATCACGTATCTCGCTGCCCGTAAACGTAACGTTGTTCCACGCCGATTGCGCAAACAGTGGTCCAACCATCGCCAGGCCCAACAACATTAGCAGCGCGCTGGTGCCGGTCGCCGTCAGCCCAGGCTGGACCGCCTGCGGATTCCAGCCGTTCGCTATTGGATCCCACCAGTTGGAAGTGTAGGCGGCGCTTTGATTGTTCCAGCCCAACAACAATCCAACCAGAATAAGACCAGCCAGCGCTGCGGTTTTGGTCAAAGTAAAAGTGTTCTGAATGAGCTTGCCGGTTTTGAGGCCGCGCGTGTTGGTAGCCGTCAGCAGCAGAATGAGAATGATGGCGACTAGTTGCGCAGTCGAAAGACTAATGGCGTAACTCCCGAACAATGGAATGGGCGGGATTAGGTAGTTTGATTCTGAGATCTGCGGCGCGAGTACGCCCATGAATCGCGCAAAAGCAACAGCGACCGCCGCGATAGTGCCCGTTTGTATTACCAGCAACAGGGACCAGCCAAAGAGAAATCCCGTCGCTGGTCCATACGCTTCGCGCAGGAAGACGTACTGCCCGCCCGCATGAGGCATCATCGCCGCCAGCTCAGCACAACAGAGGGCGCCCGTGATTGTTAACAGACCGGCTAAAGCCCAGGCGACGAGCAACCAGCCGGGCGACGCCACCAGCCGGGCGGACTCGGCGGAGGTAATAAAAATTCCCGAACCGATCATCGACCCGACAACGATCATGCTGGCGTCGAGCAGGCCGAGTCCGCGCACGAGTTTTGGGGCGCCTTTTGCGGGGTCACTCATAATTCGCGAGGATATAGTTGTAACGAAGGTTTAGTGTCAAGCAAAACTCTTTGGTCACGTCAGGAAGTCAGTACCACCTCGCGGAGTGTAGTGACACTACTCCCAGCACCGAATTGAAACTACATCAGTACAAAACTTCTGCTGCTTGACACTCTGCGCAACGCTCCAATAGTCTTGCCTGCTTGGATTTTGGGTCGAGCTTCGCCTACGGAGCACTAAGGAAAAACGGACATAATGGTCAAGGAACAATTAATTGATTCGATAAAAGCTAAGCGTTTGCATGTTGGCGTCGTCGGTTTGGGCTACGTTGGCTTGCCACTGCTGGCGGAGTTTGCGGGCGCGGGCTTTCAAGCCACTGGGTTTGAAGTTGATGAGGACAAGGCCGCGCAGATCAATGCCGGCGATTCATATATTGGGGACGTGTCTGGATCAATCATTAAAGAACTTGTAGAGGGTAAGCGGCTGAAGGCCACCACTAACTTTAACCAGCTTACGAATTGCGATGCCATCATAATATGTGTGCCAACTCCTCTGCGCAAAACCAAGGAGCCGGATGTTTCCTACATTCTTGCTGCGGCTGAAGAAATCAAGCAGCGCTTGCATCAGGGGCAACTGATCATCCTTGAGTCGACCACTTATCCAGGCACTACGGACGAAGTCTTGTTGCCAATGTTTGAAGAGACTGGACTGACACTTGATCAGGATTTTCTGCTGGCCTTTTCGCCCGAGAGAGTCGACCCGGGTAATCCACAGTTTCAAACACACAACATTCCTAAAGTAGTGGGCGGTGTCACGCCTGATTCTACTGAGGTCGCCGCGTTTCTCTATGCGCAAATCGTCAATGACGTGCATGCCGTCAGTTCAGCGCGCGTCGCCGAAACCGCCAAACTATTGGAAAACACTTTTCGCGCAGTGAACATCGGCATGGCAAACGAAATGGCACGCCTTTGTTATGCGCTGAACATTGACACCTGGGAAGTGATTCGCGCGGCTGCAACCAAGCCATTTGGGTTCATGGCGTTTTATCCGGGTCCGGGAATCGGCGGGCATTGCATCCCGCTCGATCCGCATTATCTTTCGTGGAAGGCACGCCAGCACGGTTTTGATTCGCGTTTCATCGGACTCGCCGAGGAAGTTAATTCGCGCATGCCGGAACACGTGGTCCAACTGGTTGCCGATGGCCTTAACGACGAAAGCAAGTCGATGAAGGGTTCGCGCATTCTGTTGCTGGGGGTGGCCTATAAAAAAGACATTGATGACGTGCGCGAGAGCCCGGCGCTGTCGATCATCGATCGCCTGCGCGCGAAAGGCGCCGACGTGCGTTACCACGATCCGTTTGTCACTGAAGTCAGATTCGATGATGCGCACATCGAAGCAAGTGGCGAGCCGCTGAATTCCGTGGAGTTGAATGACACTGAACTGCGCGATGCGGATTGCATAATCATCGTCACGGATCATAGTGAAATTGATTACGGTCGCGTTACCCAGTTGGCGTCGTTAATAGTCGATACGCGCAATGCCTTGAATGGAGATGTCCGCCGCGAGAGCCAGGCGCGAATCATACGTCTGTAAGGCGGACCACTAGAAGTAAAGCAAACAGTTAGTTTGCGGTGGCAGGTTGCCACTCAAACTTGAATGTTTAGCAACGGCCGCAAACTAACAGTTTGCTTTACAACGGAAGTAAGGTGAAGCAAATGAGAATGATTACTTTGGCAGTTGCAGCTTTGCTATTTTGTAGTATCACCGGGCGAGCGCAGACGACAGCGCCGAATAGCAGCGCGGCGATCTCTGCTGCCGCAAAATATTTCAGCAACACCGAGTTAATCACGCAGAACGGCAAACGAGTACGCTTTTACGACGACGTGTTGAAGGGAAAGGTTATTGTTATTAATGCGTTCTTTTCAACATGTAAGGGCGTATGCAAGCCGATGCATAGAAACTTCAAGAAAGTGGCTGACCTACTTGGCGATAAAGTGGGCCGGGATGTCTTTCTGGTTTCGATTACCGTAGATCCGCATGGACACTCCGGCGGCGTTGAAAGAATATGCGAAATCGTTGCATGCCCCTGATGGTTGGCTCTTTCTTACCGGATCCAAGACAAACGTCGATTTTGTTTTGCACAAGCTTGGACAGTACGTTGCCGACAAAAATGACCACACCACTGTCATGATCATAGGCAACGAGCGCACTGGTCTGTGGAAAAAGGCTTTCGGTTTGGCGCGAGCAGAGGAGGTGGCAAAAGTTGTAGAGAGCGTCATCAACGATAAACCCGCTACCACGCCATAGTGGCTTGCGAGAGAGTTCCCCATTGTTCGTTGTTGATGATTCATAAGTAACGACCGAGCCGTGTTTTAAATGCTAAAGATAATCAACGTTGTCGGCGCGCGGCCTAACTTTATGAAGGTCGCGCCAATTATAGAAGCGATGACGCGGCGTGAGCGAGAGTTTACGCCGCTTCTTGTTCATACCGGGCAACACTACGACGCGGATATGTCCGATGCCTTTTTTCGCGACCTCGATCTGCCTGCGCCCGACATTCATCTAGGGGTTGGCTCGGCGCCGCGCGACCAGCAGATAGCCGCAGTCGAAGCGCGTTTCGAACCGGTAGTCAATACAGAAAAACCCGACTGGGTAATTGTGGTCGGCGATGTAAATTCCACGCTTGCTTGTGCCAGGGTGAGTAAGAAACTAGGCGTACGGGTCGCCCATGTCGAGGCCGGATTGCGCAGCTACGACCCCACCATGCCCGAAGAAGCAAACCGAGTGGAAACCGATCGCATCGCAGATCTTCTTTTCACGCCATCCGCGGATGCCGATGAAAACCTGAGAGCCGAAGGCATAGCGTCCGAACGCGTGCGGCTGGTCGGCAACGTCATGATCGATTCGCTCCAGAAGCATTTGCCGCAAGCAAAAGCGTCGCCCATCAGGGAAAAACTCGCGCTCACGGATGACCAGTATGCGGTAGTTACTTTGCACCGGCCGTCCAATGTTGATGAAGTTCAGAGTCTGGGAAGAATTGTCGGTGCGCTGGAGGAAATCTGTGAACGGACAACTATTGTTTTTCCAGTTCATCCTCGTACGCGAAAAACAATCGCTGAGCTCGGTTTTAGCACACGGCTGCTGGGCCTGAAGAACCTTCAGATGATCGAGCCGCTGGGCTATCTTGACTTTCTGGGATTGTATTCGGGTGCGCGGTTGGTGCTGACGGATTCCGGCGGCATTCAGGAAGAGACTAGCGTGCTCGGCATACCTTGTTTGACGCTGCGGGAAAACACCGAGCGACCAATAACGGTTTCCCTGGGCACAAACAAAATCGTCGGTACAGACACGGCGACGATTGTGAGAGAAGCTTTTGTAGCGCTTGATGCAGGGCTAAAACCGGCTGTTGCAATTCCGTTTTGGGATGGCCACACGGCGGAACGGATCGTCAACATCCTGGCCCAGTGAAGATCAATCACCATTCCTTCAAACCCCCTACGAACTCTTTTGCCAAAGGACAATACATGCCGATAATGCTTGATCGAATGGTTCAGGTTTCCACTGCGGCACGAGACTTCGCAGACTAGAAATATCCGCTTGCCAGCTTTCCGGGTCGCCCGCGCGCTTGAGTCCGAGGCAGCGAATGTCTTTCTCTGGCGCCACCAGTTTTCCAATTTGCTTCGCGACATCGAGCACACGTGTTTCGGTTCCGCTGCCCACATTGACGATGCGGCAAGCACCCGGCTGCATGATTCCCGTCTGAGTCTCCATTAAATCGAGGGCCGCCGCAGCCAGGCTGTCGGCCGACAGGTAGTCCCGTGTTTCTGCGCCTGTGCCTTGCAGCCAGACTGTTTGTTCGCCTCCGATAAACTGCTGAAACAATTCCCAGATCAACAACCGACGTTGCGCCGCACCGACCAGCGAAAAAGCGCGGCAGACAATGACGCGCTGCCCAAAACAATCTGCATACTCGCGCGCCAGCAATTCACAAGCGGCCTTATGAAAACCGTAAGGCGAGATAGGGCGCACCGCAGCATTTTCTGTTACGGGTGACTGCTCTGGCTGGCCATAAACAGCAGCGCTTGAAGGAAACAATAGCACCGGCTGCAGGGTGGAACGCCGCACGCTATCCAGCACATTGGCCCAACTCAGCAACGACGCCCTTAGATCAGCCAACGGCGCTGAGAAAGATGCGCCGACGGAAGCGGTTCCAGCTGCGTGAAAAACCGCATCTGGAGCGAAGTTGCGAATGCTTTGGGAAAGATCCGCACTGACGACGTCGGCACTGACATAAGCGCCCGGCCAATCAGTCGCAGGCTGCGCGGCGCGGCTTATCCCCAGCACGTCGTGGCCTTTGTGCGCGGCGAAACGTCCCACGCTCCCGCCTACAAAGCCGCGACTTCCCGTGATCAGGATCTTCATGCGCTTCATCTCCCTGCTCCGCGAGCGAAGCGGGACAAGACTTTTTACCTTTCGATACCGCTGACTTCCCTAATCGAGTTGTTAATCGTGGCCGCGATCACTGCTGGCGTAAAGTTCTCGTCGATATGAAGATGGCTGTTGGCCGACAGCGTCTGCCACAATTCTTTTTCAGAATACAGGCGCACAACGGTCGCAGCGAAATCCGCCGGCGCATCCGCAATCATAACGTTCACGCCGCTGGTCAAACCAAACCCTTCAGCGCCTATCGACGTGGTAACTACCGGCAAGCCATAAGACATTGCCTCGCCAATCTTTCCTTTGACGCCGGCACCAAAACGCACGGGCGCCACGAACACGCGACATCCTTCAAACAGCGGAGTGATATCGGCGACATATCCGGTTACACGCACATGGTTGGAAGCATAAGCCAGTATTTCCGGCGAAGCATTGTCGCCGACAATATAAAGCTTAATGCCGGGCAGCGACTTTTGAATCAAGGGAAAGATTTCCTTCATCAGGAAATGGATTCCGTCACTATTGGGCCGGTGGGCGAGGTTGCCAAGAAATAGCAGGTCGGCGCGCTCGGCAAACAGCTTGCCGCGATCGTGCAACTCATGAATCGTGGGTACGACTTCGATTCGTTTGCCCGGCACCGTGTGTGCCATCACGCGTTTGTCCTCCGAAGAATTACACCATATGAGGTCGCTCATTTGTGCCAGGTGGACCTCCAGCTTTTGGTAACGCTGCGCCTCTCTTGCCAGTTGCGGATCGCCGGAAACCTTTGACTCACGTTCCAGACGAATGAAATGCGCGTCAACCATGTCAAAAACTATCTGGACACCGGCGCGGGCGCGACGGCGAATCCGCGGGATCAGGGCTTCAGCGAGCAAAGGCCTGCTGACAATCGCCGCCTTAACTTTCGCAGACTTCAGCAGCCGTCGATAGTCGACTGTGTCCGCAGTCTGAATCCCTTCTTGCCAAAGCGCCTGTTCGTATCGGGGTTCGGACGTGCGGTTGAAAGACGTAAAGACGACGTGGCTCCATTGGGCCAGCGTTTTCAGAATCATCCACATGCGCGCGCTCCCGGCATCACGATCGGGGCTGGGCACGCGTTCGTCAAAAACAAGAATAGTCGGGCCAAGCAGCCGATGTGTGGCTGCGGGCACTTGCTTTGGGTCCTTATCGAAGTGTTCCCCGTCGAGCACGGCCCGCCACTTTTCAACAAAGCGTTCGCGGTTCACTATCTGAAAATGTTTGATTCCTTTCTTCACATCGCGCCCTGCCGTCACGCCTTCGTAATGGACCAGGCGCGAAGCCGGCTGGTAAATCACTTTGTAGCCCAACGAGCGCACGCCAAAGCAGAGATCAATGTCTTCGTAATAGGCCGGCGCGAAGCGACGATCAAAGCCACCGAGTTGCTCAAAAAGCTCTCTTCTGATCAGCAGCGAAGCAGCCGAGCAGTAATCCACCGCGCGCGCGAAATTGAAACGCCGATCATCCGGCGATCCGCCCCAACCGTAATGGTGTGCCTCGCCGTTTTTCCAGACGATTGCTCCTGCTTCCTGAATCGAACCATCGGGATAAAGAAAGAGCGAGCCCACTGCGCCAACTGACGGCTTGTCTTTCAGAGTATCTTCCAAATGCTTCAGCCAGCCCGGCAACACTTTGGTATCGTTGTTGAGAAAAACCAGGAACTCACCACGCGCTACGGCTGCGCCCTGGTTGCAAGCATCTACGAAGCCGCGGTTTTCTTCGTTGCTGATGACGTGAACCAAATCTCGGAACCGCGACAACACCTGGGCGGTGTTATCAATCGAGGCATTGTCAACGACGATGACTTCGGACTCGCGCAGATCAATCTCATCTAAAAGCGAAAGCAGGCATTGCAAAGTGAACGCAGCCTTGTTGAAAACGGGAATGACGATTGAGGACCTGATTTCCGCACGAGCTGACAATTGCTCACGACTTTTGACAAGCAGGCGCGCCGTTGCCGCTTCACAAATGTTTTCTGGAGGCAGGGGAGTCTCGAAGGAATAACTTTTACCTGCTAATGCACTTGGCAGTTTGAGGCCGCGCCCTGTCGCTATCTCAGTGATGCGCTCGGCGAAACGAGCCGGCACTCCGCTAACGGACGAGAACGCGCCTTTTGATCTGGCAAGGACCATTCGTAAAGAGAGCTTTGCGGAAACTGATAAATTGTCTCGGAGCTTTTTCTTTATGAAGTGCAAGTGGTGTTAACCGCGTTTTGAGTTTGCCTCGACTGTTTGCCACTTAAGAACCGGAGCTATCAGGCCCGCGCGCTTGTGTCGCTCAGCCAACGTGTCGTCGCCCGATTCAAATACCGCGAAATCGAAGACGTCGTTTTCGGCAAAAATCACCCGCTGGTTCTTGATGTCCGCCCCGACAGCGCCGAGGTAATTGCCGGCTTTCAGCAATTCGCCTGGGACAGTTACCTGGCTGATAAATCTTCCTGCCCGGCGATTTATTGCCTCTGCTTCCGGGACATCATAGTCAGACGTGCCAAATACTACTTCGCCTCGAGCATTGCGTATCAAAATAAAGAACCGCGCGTTTGGCAGGGCAATGCTGCTTTCATATTCGAAGGAGAGAGTGAAAGACTCGCGGCAATCGATGGCCCTGGTTTCAACTCCGCGTTGGCTGATGTTCGCCGAAAGCAGTTGCACGTCGCCGCTCTTTTTATGATCAAAATCAACCCAGGTAATCGCCGAGTAGAGTTTGTTGGCTGTGTCGAGATAATAAGCAGTAACCTCGCGCGTCGGCCCATTGCGCACGAGTGCCCCTTCGTGAAGCAGAATGGCGCGATTACACAACGCGTTTACCGCACTTAGGTCGTGACTGACAAAGAGCACAGTGCGGCCGCCCCGGGCAACTTCGTTCATCTTGCCCAGACATTTCTTCTGAAAAGCAAAGTCGCCGACGGCCAGCACTTCGTCGATGATCAGAATCTCAGGTTCGAGGTGAGCGGCTACTGCAAAGGCGAGGCGCACAGTCATGCCAGATGAATAATGCTTCACCGGCGTATCGAGGAATTCACCAGTCTCGGCAAAGGCAACGATCTCATCAAACTTCGCTTCGATATCGCGCTTGGTCATCCCGAGAATCGCGCCGTTAAGAAAAATGTTTTCGCGGCCGGTTAACTCCGAATGAAATCCCGTTCCTACTTCAAGCAAGCTACCGACGCGCCCGTGCAGTTCGACATGGCCTTTGGTTGGTTTAGTGATGCGCGAAAGAATTTTTAGCAGCGTCGACTTGCCGGCGCCGTTGCGCCCGATGACGCCCAAAACTTCACCGCGCTCGACTTCGAACGAGACCTCTTTAAGCGCCCAGATGGTCTCCTTTGATCCCACCCTCAGATTGCGCAAACGACGCAGTGGTACACTTAGTCCGGCTGCCAGTGTATCGCGCAAACTGGTATGGGTTTGCCGCGCGCCAATGCGGTAACGTTTGCTAAGATTCTCAACAACAATGATTGATGGCATTGGAACTGATTATCGGCGGTGCGGCGTCGTGCTCCGTTAGGAATAGGCGCGCAGTCTAGCCAGCACGATCGACCGCGTCAAGCAGGTATTATGATATCGTTTTGAAACATAATTAAGTCCAAACCAAATGTCACCTGCAGTAAGAAAAATCGATCCCGCTAACTATGACACGGATAAAGCCGACCACGCGCATTATCTTCGAAATTACGAGGATTACTTTCAGCCGCTTCTGGCTCGCGATCTGAAGTTGCTTGAGCTTGGTGTTTATAAGGGCGGTTCATTGCTTTTGTGGCGCGATTATTTTCCGCAAGGCCTAATCGTTGGTCTTGATTTACAACAAGTTCACCTCGACGATCCCACCGGAAGGATTCGCATTTACCAGGGAATGCAGCAGGACACTCAGCTGCTGGATCGCATTGCCAGGGAAAATGCCCCGGACGGTTTCGACGTGATCATCGACGA
>JBPCLZ010000025.1:0-2705 GCA_051002775.1 Pyrinomonadaceae bacterium
GTTTTGATCGAATAGTGCGCGCCAAGGTCTTTCTCGACAACTTCACTGGCTCCGAGCTCCGGCCGGAAGTCCTACTGATCTATGCGCAAGCCGCCGAAGATGCCGCCACTCATCTTTCGCGCGATGCTGGCCGACGCCTGGGTGAGAAAGAAATGAACGCGGGCGGCGCGCTATTGTTTAGCTATTTTTTGAACTTTAACGAATTGGATCGCTACAACCGCCAGGGAATAACCTTTGTGTTCGACCAATCCGCAAGGCAGTTCCGCTACGACGGTAAAGGCTGGCAGGAGTTAGTTCGTCGTTATCCGCGCAGCCCGCAGGCCGCCGAAGCTCGCAAGCGGCTGGAAGCACTCAGACCTTGACGCTAAGGACACGTGGGAAATCAACACATAATGGCTTAACATATTTCAGACTCATCCGTTTGTCCAAAGAAGCGAGCTGACATAAAAATAAAGTTCGCCGGATGCGATAATATGAAAGAAGTTGACGACGATCGGACTTACGCTCCTATAAGTCATCACACTCATCGTTAGCCTCATAGGTGCGTACATCTCAGTGACCAAACTCTTCGATTGGACGCTGTTAAGAAATCTGTTCCAGCATGTTTGGGTAGAAATTATCCTGACGACGATTTCACTGCTGGTCGTGTTAAGGTTAGTTTCGGTTTCACTGTTTCGTACCAACTCAGCTGTTCTAGGATTGTCTGGTCGTGGGTCAACGAATACAGAACCGGGAGCGGTAGCGACCGGGTCTGACAGGCGGTGAAATCACTCATTGACGACGAACTCAACGCTCGCAGACCCAGTCGCTACCGCTCCCGGTTCTGTATTCGTCGACCCACATAAGAGCGTGGGCAAGCCCGCCTATCCTTACCCAGAGCTGACCAGCGTCACAGTGGTATCATTCTAGAAAGCCTATTATCTTCCATTTATTGTTAATAAACCCTCCGGACCGTCGTTTTACTCATTGGAAACGACTTTCAGGAGGCCACCGTGCAGGCAGTCAGAACCTTGAGACCACTTCCCCAACCGCCAAGTGAGCTGGAAACGCTGTTTGAGGCGCACAACGCTCGCGTTTTTCGCACCGCTCATCGCATTACCGGCAGCGCCGCAGACGCTGAAGACGTGCTGCAAACAGTCTTTTTGCGGCTGGTCAAAAGCGGCGAATTCCACGACCTTTCCGAACATCCCGAGGCTTATCTTTCGCGCGCGGCGATCAATGCTTCGCTGGACCTGATGCGCAGTCGCAGCCGAGCGAAATCGGTTGGACTGGCAGATGTTGATGCCGCGTCGCTGGAGAGCAAGTCGAAGAATCCTGAAGCCCAGCATTCGGATCGCGAATTACAATCTCTCATTCGCCAGGCTGTCGCACGATTGGGAAAAACTGCGGGGGAAATGTTTGCGCTGCGCTATTACGAGGGTCACAACAACCAGGAAATCGCCAAACGCATGGGCACGTCGCAGATGGTTGTCGGTGTAGTGCTGCATCGCGCGCGCACGAAACTGAAAAAGGAAATTGCCGAGTATTTGGGAAAACACGGCACGCGTTTTTTAACTTGTCATTATTAATTAGAAGGTACTTTCGGAGAAACATCATGAAAACGAATCAAGAATTGGAGAACATCCTCGACCAGACTACCGCTGCAATGCGAAGCGAAGAGGTTGATTCCACCTTAGTCAAGCAAGCGGCTGATCGCGTTTGGGCGCGCGTAGCCATGGAGAACACAAACCAGGCGACGACGGAGAGTCACGCCTCGGAACACATTGAAAATTGCAACGATTTTCAATCGCTCATTCCGGCGTACCTCGATGGTGACTTGTCTGAAGCTCGTTCACTGCTGCTGGTGGACCACACGCACGAATGCATTCCCTGTCGCAAGGCGATGAAAGATGCGCGTTCGCGCAACGTGTTACCGGCGAAGAAAGCTGTCGGCACGCGGCGTTACAGTCTGCAGCCGGTAGTTATGCGCTGGGGCATTGCCGCCGCGCTGGTGATTGGCGTTGGCCTGGTGGCGTTGCCTTTCATTCAGCGTTACTCGCCGTTTGGCGGTGAGCTCGAAGCCACGGTGCAGGCCGCTGATGGGCAGGTTTATCAAATTGCTGATACGCGCAGTGCACCAGTTACGGCAGGCGAGCGACTGCAAAAAGGCGACCGCATCCGCACTGCGAAAGATGCGCACGCGAATATTCGACTGGGCGATGGCTCAACGATTGAAATGCGTGAACGCTCCGAGTTTTTCTTAACTAAGAATGGCCAGGGCACGACGATTCACTTAAACCGGGGCGCGATCATCGTCGAAGCTGCAAAGCAAAAAAGCCAGCAATTGTTTGTCGATACCGGCGACTCGCTGGTATCCGTTACCGGCACGATCTTTTCCGTTAACAACGGCACCAAAGGCTCGCGCGTTTCCGTGGTCGAGGGCGAAGTGCATTTGGACCACGCCAACCGCGACACGGTGCTTCGTGGCGGTGAACAAGCAACCACGAACGCCTCAATCGCGAAGGTCTCGGTTAAAGACGAATTGGCATGGAGCCGCAAAGCTTCAAACTATGCTGCCACTTTGGCCGGCTTGACGGCCCTCAACAAGGAATTGAGCCAGGTGCCGCTCCCCGGCGTCCGTAATTCAACTCGCTTGTTGGATCTAATGCCTGAGAGCACGATCGTTTATGCCGCGTTGCCAAACCTGACGTCTACGATTGTCGAGT
>JBPCLZ010000026.1:0-6206 GCA_051002775.1 Pyrinomonadaceae bacterium
CTGCTAATTTGACAAAGAAAAGCGCCTGCACTTACATTGAAATTCCTCTCGCTGGGAGGTCGTCCAATGGTAGGACACCAGACTCTGAATCTGGCTATCGGGGTTCGAGTCCCTGCCTCCCAGCCAACAAATCTTCAACGGGCGAACCAGCTCTATGGCGTTGCGGGCTTCCTCGCAAAGATTCAGTCTTGTGCACCAGTGTAATAACTCATCCTTATCCAGCATTCTGAAGTCTCCTTTGTTTTTGAAGAATGGCCGATGGCCGGTTGAAACTGGTGGCTCAATCCCATAAGAGCAGCCAGGTCCGCCGACATTGCTTCGATATATAGACAGACATCAGCAATGAGGTTTCTTCTTATGACTCGCCGCTCCGTTTTCTGCTGCTCGGGATAGTGCTTTTCCTTGAAAGAGAGGCTTGGAATGAGGATGTGAACGCGGTACGGAAAAACTATCATCCGGTTGTTCAGTTCATCGTTTCGGATCGTCACTGACTCCCTCTGGAGGTCGGATCACCTATTTGATCTGACGGATAATGTGGACACGTTCGGTCCTCGAGGTAATCAAGTCGCACATGTGGCTTAACAGTACCTCGATTACCGTCATACTCCAGATAAACAGCGTCGCGGAGCGAGCGTGTCCAATCCGTCAAGAGATCGACTGCAATGCCGACTGCGGTCGAAGCAAGCACTCCGTTGGGCCATACCACTTGCGGTCGTGGGCCAGCATCGCCGTACCGTTCTCCCTCTTGAGCAAGCACTCGCTCGTTCAAAAAGCCGAGACAGAACATGCATGGACCGCCCGGCATCGAGAGTATTACCTGGCCGGCCATTCTGGGGGGATCTTCGCCGACGCAATGGACATCCATTCCAATGTCGATGAGTGGAACCAGGTAACGCCGGGCGCAAGCTTCAAGCTCCCGACGCTCAGAGAAACCATCAACGCAACCAAAGATCAGGTCGCAGCCGCGTAGCGCTTCAGGTCTCTCCTGCCAACGGCAGGGATATGATTCGACTATTGCGTTGGGTCGCAACTGCTTAATCGTTCGTTCGGCGATTTCAATCTTTGCCGTCGCCCATTCAAGGTCACATTCTTCGGCGCCGACAAGGCGATTCAGGTTTGAATCCTCGGCGATATCTCCGTCAAAGATTCGGTAGTGACGAAAACCAACGTGCGCCAGTTGCTGTGTGATATGTGACCCGCCTCCACCAAGTCCAGCGACGCCGATGATTGCACGCTCGATAATTTCCTGCGCGTCATCACCCAGAAAGGATTGTCGGGAAAATCTATCGTCAGTCATCGCTTTTCAGATTTCCAGATTTCAAGCGGGTATCCCACTACAGACACACTATCAGCGACGATCGCTTTGCTGGCGCCAGGCATCCAGACGTGTGTTATGCAACGGTCATTGCTGAGTAGCACCATTCCATGAGCCTGGGTCGGTCCAGCAACCTGAAGACTCGATACGATGCGAGGAGTTTCGTCGAGGTCCATCGAACTGAAACCCGGTCGGCCTTTGTGCGCATGACAATGGACATGAAACAGTCCCTCGCCACTGTCTAGCACGCACTGCATCGCCTCTCGAATCGCGGTGGAGTTAATCCTTGCGCCGGAATAGCGATCATCGATGTACTGGTCATCTGGTACCGGGTAATAGTTAGTGAAGAGCACAAGAGGCTCGGCGCTTGTGAGATTGCCCAGCCTGGCGGATATGAACCCCACGCGCTCATAAGCAAACTCGTGCGTGCGCGCGAGATCCTCCCTCACCCGTAGGTAAAGCTGTCTGAGAAACTTGAAGCGAACGATCACCGGAAGGCCCTCAACTGAAGCGCAAGTACTTGCGCGAGGCGCAAGTTGGTTTCGTCATATTTCCACGATATCGCGTACCACGTCCGCTCCATAATTCGGGCCTCGGTGCTCCAGTTGCGCGACTGCCGCGAATTGATTCGCTGAGATAAAAACAGTCGCGAGGTGTAACCATGGTGCGCAGTCGGACACAGGAGCGCATCAACTAGATCAGGCGAGCATCCGTCCGGGAGGCTTAGCTTCGGGAGAAAGATGTAAGGAACTCCTCCTTCTCCGTAGGGTTGTGCGCCCGGGCAGATCTCTCTCAACTCCTCGACTTGTTCTGCTGGGAATTGCATAGCTCTACCTCTATGACGAACCACCTGACCGAGCGTGGCTCATGAAGACCTCGCCGCCCTTGATCGTGACGGCGCCATCATCCGGCAGTGGCTTTAGCTTTCCATCAACCAATTGCTCTAGTTCGTCGGCCAGTGGCACTTCACCAAGTTTCTTTATTTCCACAACCGTATGTCGACCACGACGAACCGCTTTTGACGCGCCGTTAATTGTGATCTTCACGTCAGGCCCAGGCTCCGGCCCTGGCTTTGGCAGCTTGTCTGCCCGCTTTGCATTGTCATCAGTCGTCAATTCATTGTTTTCCATCCGCTTTCACCTCATCCCCAAAAGTTGCAGGCGTGGCCCGCGATTCTCTACCTCAAAGACGAGGAAGCGTGACACGTTAAGAAGTGTGGCTTTGTCACGCTTTTTCGTATACTACTTGGAGTTTGAAATCGATCTTGGAATAGGGCCAACCCTCCCGATGGAATCAATTCAAGCGGTCGGTGCTGGCGTAGATCTTCGTCAAGAAACTGACGAAGACCTCCTCGTCTACATGACAATGCGTGATGATGATTCGTCGATTGCAAACGCCGCTTGGGCTGAGTTCTATCAGCGGCACTTGCAATACCTTTATCGGTGCTGTTGCCGTCTCTCGAGAGGAATTCTGGATGAGGCCGGGGCGAGAGATCTTGTACAGGACACCTTCATACGTGCTTTCAATAAGGCAGCAACATTTAACGGGGACAGAATCATTGATCCCGACAGATTGAAACGGCGTACAAGGGCGTGGCTGGGGCGAATTGCACTAAACATTTTCCGTGACATGTTGCGTGGTCGGGACGGTACGAGAGAAGTTCCGCTGGACGACAATGACATAGGTGCCGAGCCTGAGCTTGTCCAGTCTTCCCCTTCAACATCAGCAAATAGGCTATTGCTTGATGAGGCCATCGACTCATTGTCTGAGAGAGAACAAATCGTTCTTCGCACCACCTTTCAGTATTATCAGCCGGGCAAACAGAATCAGCACCTTCCGCATGATGTTGTGGAGGATCTGGCAAAGTCCTTAGAAACAACTTCTGATAACGTGCGCCAGATTCGAAGCCGCGCTCTGCGGAAGATCAACCAACACATCAAATCTAAAGCCGACTCAAAGAACAGTTAAATCATGGGCAAGAAAACCCACATAAAGGAAGCATCACCGAGGGAGTTCGAAGAACTGGAGCAGCAGGTTTACGAGGCTTTTCTAGCTAGGGGCTGGATCATTCCTCAGACCGAAGGGGATGTTAGTAGAGCTGAAGCCATAACGGCGGCGCAAGATCATGAGGAACCTCCGCCGGAATTATGTGACCCATACGAAGTATTGACGCGCTCTCAAGGAACTGGAGGAAGGGTTACGGTTCTACAGCCGAACAACGATGAGACATCGGAATACTTGGCGCGTGCCGCACGCGCTGGGAAAGAGATCCCTTCGGATGTTGAGAAACGGATGAGAAATGACCGGGAAATAGCCGAACGAAAGCTTGATGAACAATAGGGCTCGACAGTTCCAACTTCCAATGGACCGCGCACAGGAAATAGCCGAACTTGCTGAAGCTATTGCTGAGGAGTATTTTCCTGCCAAACGTATCGATCCACTACTGATCATACGGAAGAAGGGAATGACTTCTAGCTTCGGCTACTACGGTGACACGTTTGATGGCTTACTCGAGCATCAACAAGGGCGCTTTCATGTTTACGCAAATTTGGACCGCATCGAAGAAGCCGATTCAACGCGCGCGCGGTTCACGCTGGGACACGAGCTTGGCCACTATTTCATTGATGAACATCGTAATGCATTGGCGAAGGGCCTTGCTCCATCGCACCCTTCCGTGTGCGAGTACGAATCGGATATTCCTGTTGAGCGAGAGGCAGACCATTTCGCATCGAACTTACTTATGCCGTCAACGCGGTTTCGAAAGCTCGCAGAACGAACACCACGTGGCTTAGAAGGAATACTCGCGATCGCCAATGAGTTCGGTACGAGCGTCACGAGTACTGCCATACAATATGCGAAATTTGATATTGTTCCGTGCATAGTAATCAAATGGAATAGCAATGGCTTTGGCTGGAAGTGGCTTTCAACCGAAACCTTCCGGGCTCGCTATCGCAAGACGATTGAATCCTTGGATAAGCTGCTACTCGACTCGCCCACGGCAAAAGCGATCGCTGGTGATAAGTCACCACCATCGGGATTCTTTTCCGCAGGAACAACAGCTTCAGCTTGGTTTCCCTTTGTGAAGAGTCAAGGGGACCGGAATGCTATTTTCATCGAGCAGGCGATGTCACTTGGAAGGTTTGGGGTCCTAACTTTTCTTTACCCGGAGTCTGGCAGTTATTGTCTTCGGTTGTAAAGAGGGACTGTGAGAACCTTGCTGTAAACTGCATTTTGAGTCGTTGGCGTTCGGACAAACGTACCTCGGGCTGAGGCTTCAATCGGAACCTGAACACGTGGTAACCGCCTTCTCGGCGTGGGTCGTTAGGAGGAAGATAGCTTCTTCAATGTTTGTAACCCGTATGACTGATTTATCCGTAGTCCCCTGATTGCGAACCAAGATAAGAGGGCGTGTGACCCAACCGTGTTGCGGCTGCTCGCAAAGATGACGGTGGTTCCTCATGAAGGATGGCTTCCAATTTATGACGAATAGCTTTGAACTGCGCCTTGCGATATTCCGCATGTCGCCTCGCGATCGCCCGACATAACGTGGAAGCAGTCTCTGCACAAATTACGAGGAGCTCGCAACTATGAAACAGAATTCGAGTTTATTGACGGCAGCGTTGTGTCTGTTGATCGGCGACCCCGTCGGAGTCAAAGCGAGCGTAGATCCGGTTCCTGTTTATCCGGCAAAACCGATTTGCGAAACCACTCTCTGGATTTTTCCGTCGGCACTCGGCGCGTCTGGTTTTAACTGGCGGCGTAGCGACGCGAAGAGTCCCAGACACTGCGCGAATAAGACATCAACCGGCGGGCGGTAATTGTCGCCCAACCATTCGGGAATATCGAGGATTAGTTTGTAGTCGACATATTCCGACACCGACACATTCACATCTTCCTGCGGCAAGACGGCGAGAATGTTCTTTGCCGCGCGTTTTTTGTTTAGTTCCTCGAGCAGACCAAGTTCGATTCTCAGTTTATCGGCATAGTTTGAAAGAAAGCCGATCACCAAAGAATCGTGGTTGAGCCACGAAAGGGGACCGTGGCGCAATCCGAGAAACGATTCGCTCATAACGCTGTAATGCCCGGCGGTCAGTTCCATCACTTTCAAAGCGCTTTCCTTCCCGACGCTTTTCAGCGCACCGCTGCCGAGAAAGCAGATTCTCGAGTAATCATTCGAAGCCGTTTCTTCGGCTAGTCGGGCAATCTCCGGCAACCTTTCCGCCCCGACCTTCGACAATGTTTCCAAAATCGGCTGGTATTCGTCCAAATCCAAAATGTGCGCCAGACAATGACCGGCGACGACCATATTCGTGAAAGAGCCGGTCATCGCCAGCCCCAAATCATTGACTTTCTCGTCTAACGCGAGGCAGAAAACATTGGATTTATCACGGGCGATTTCATTTGCCATTCGACTGGCTTTATTACAAGTAACGATTACGTGCCGGATTTGAGGATATTTTTCCAAAGCGTTCTGAATGACGGTGACACCTTCATAACTGTCGCCGGAACGAGAAAAAGAAATCCAGAGGTGGTGGGTGCTCGCCGGCGCGGAAGCTATATACTCGTCCATTTCGGTCAGCAAGTCCGTGCTTGGAACTGCCTCAACATGGCATTTCCACTCCTTTTTTAGAAGCGCGGTTAATGAACCTCCGATATGATCGGACGTTCCGGCGCCGATCAAACAGACGCCGACTTCCTTATTGCTAACCCCACCCAAACCACTCTCTCGCAAAAATTCCTTTAAATCGCGTTGCCGGCTTTTCAAAATCTGAAAAGTCTCCAGCCAGGTTGAAGGTTGCTGTTGAATTTCTTGCGGGGTATGAAGCAATCCGCGCGCTTCTTTTTCGGTTGATGGCAGCGCCAGAATCTCCATAAATGATAGAGGTTCAAC
>JBPCLZ010000027.1:0-7031 GCA_051002775.1 Pyrinomonadaceae bacterium
AGAAGTCAGAAGTCAGAAGTCAGAAGTCAGGGCGAAGAGCTAAGCGCAAAGGGCTAAGGGCAGCGGATTGCAGATTTGAAATCACGACAAAGCAATCTCCCGACAGCCGGGATTCAGCGTACCTCGATCAGTCTGTTTCCCGCCTCGAGCAGCGCGACGACCTGTAACCATTGCGGGGCCAGCCATTGCATAAGCGCTTGATTGGTAGTGTTACCGACCCGCAGCCAGACGATTGCCGGACCGACGGGCTCACGCGCAGCGCGTTCCCCAAAATCCTCATCCTTGGTCACAATTATGACTCCACTGCTTAAAGCGTGGTTCCAGATCGCGATGTCCTCAGCCTCACGCAGGCCAACGTCTTCGACGTGCGCCGCTGTATGCCCCTGCTGGCACAGCCAGCGCGCGAGCGCAGGGGGCAATTGAGCATCAACGAGGAAAGTCATGCGCCGGTCATGACCACGGCGTGGTCGACCTGGGCTGACGCGTATTCAAGACACGCGCGAATATCGTCCAGTTCAACGTAGGGATAGTCCTGAAGAATCTGCGCTTCAGTTGCACCCGCCGCTAACATGTCCAAAATATCTTTGACGCGAATGCGCATGCCGCGAATGCAAGGGCGTCCTCCACATTGTCGCGGGTTGAAAGTGATACGATCCAATAATTCAGATTGGTTCATGATGTTTCCTGTTTGCCTGTTTTGTTAGGAGGCGGCACCGACGCGAGAATCAGGGCAATCATCTCGCCAGCCTGTTGCCGCAACAACTCGTAGTCGGAACCTACTTCAGTCAGGTCACCGCCTGGATAGTGCTGCTCCCAAAACTGCTCCGTAAGGGAATGCGCCAATTCCGCAAAATCAGAAAATTGCGAATCGAATGCCATGGCAGCTTCGACAAGGCGGTTTAGGTCGTGGATTCGTTCCAATGGCCAGCCATTGGCCACCAGGTATCCCTTGAGGTATCGTTCAACGGCTTCATCCAGCAGTTCGACTCCAGAATAGGATGGTCCGAACTGGTTGCAGAGGGCGTCAGCCTTTTCGAGGCGCTCTTTCGCCAACAGGAACCAATCGTGAGGATTTCTTTCGTCGGTCTTCATACAAGCTTGAGACCTTTGCGGACAATCTCGTCATAAAATCCTCCGGCGTTTTCCATCCGCTCGTCGTGTCGCAGGGGTGAAACGAGGATCAGGTCGAAGGGCAAAAGGGGTTCTGGGCGCGGCATTTTCCACCACGCCCTCCGAATGCGCACCTTGTCTTTGAGCACGCTTTCCTCCAAGTCTTTCACCACCAGCAAATCGACGTCGCTGTGTTCGTCCGGTTTGCCGGAGGCGTAGGAGCCAAAGAGAATCACCTGTTGTGGTTGAAACTGCTCCACCAACACGCGCAGGTATGGCAGTAGCCGGTCCGCGATCTGGTGCACTGGATAACGTGGATCGCGCAGCACGTCCTCGCGGATGACGGGTGTAGTGGCAGTGCTCATTCTAAGAGTTAAGGGCAAACTGGGACTGAAGACCGGAGACCGGTGACCGTTCGCGCAGCGCTTTGTACGAGTCACGCTCGCCAATGCGATATTGCTTGCTCAGGCCGTCACACTTGATGGCTATATCAGTCATGAAAGAATTTCGGATTGCGAATTTCGAATTGCGAATTTAAGAGCAAAGAGCAAAGGGCGAAGAGCTGAGGGCAAAGAGCAAAGAGCACTCCGCTTCGTAAGTGACAGCGTCAAGGAATTCAAGCTTAGCCTCCTTGGTAAACCTGACAATCATGATGTGAGGCGACTATCGGCCTCACGCATGACTTCGTCCCGGCTGATTCCAGTGGCTCTTCCCTCATCGACCGCCTGAATCCGCGCCAGGATCTCATCCTCCCAGGCCATTGCCACTTCAGGATCAGCCACCAAGTCATCTATTTCCAACAGGCGTTCAGCTAGTGCTAGTCTATCTTGCCTTGGCAGCTGAATGGCTTCACGTGTGATTTCTTCGAGAGCTTTTGACATGTTTGCCATCTTACCAAAATCTACTATTTCTGAAAGAGATAAGGATTTCGCGAATTTCGATCAAACGTTCTTATCCGCTAGCTTTCGGAACCTCGTCAGGCAGTTGCCGATAGTGAAACCAAAACTCGGGGGAGGCAAAGTGATTCAAAGCTGCGTGCAGCGGCCGGCCTCGAAGTCATCGTCGGCCCGCTGACCGGCTGCGTCTAATCGACCACCCAAAGCGTCGGCTTCGATCTGGCGATCCCACTGCCCAGCGACAAACTCCTTGAACCACTCCGAGAATCGAGCCAACTCATCAGGTGACAGATGCGAGACGACAACTTCTAGTTTCTCAACACTCATATCGTGAATTTTAGTAGGCCAATTGGATTCTGGTCAATCTGCTCGAAGAGCATATGGCGAAGGGCAAAGGGCTAAGAGCAAAGAGCGGGAAAAAAGACCGGAGACGGGCGACGGCATTGCGCTTGGCCCTTTGCTCTTGGCCTTTCGCTCTTACCCGGTCTCCTGTCTCCCGTCACCGGTCCGTGGCTATGGAACTGCTTTTCCAGCATGGTCCCAGGTCGCGCGGCACCGAAGAGTGTAAAGGCCATGCCGTTGAGCACATGTCCTTCCAACCCAACCAAGCTCGCGGGCACTTCCAATCTCACCCACTGTCCCGTCGCCGGCAGCCGCCCCATATACCGTCGACCGTTGGTTCCAATGGAGTATTGCTCGCGCACTTCACAGCTCATTGCAATGTAAGACATGTCAGAGAGCAGAAACGGAATGGGACACTACCTTGGCGCCACGGTCGGCTGCGAGCTCCAGATCCGATTGGACCATCTCTTTGACCAACTCTTCGAAGCTGTACTCAGGCGACCAGTTCAGTATCGACCGCGCCTTTGACGAGTCACCGATCAAGAGGTCCACTTCTGCGGGACGGAAGAAACGCTCATCCTCGACCACATACTTGCGATAGTCCAGATCAACTTCCGCGAAAGCCAGCTCGCAAAATTCGCGCACGCTATGCGCTTCGCCGCTGGCCACCACATAGTCGTCAGGCTCGGGCTGTTGCAGCATCAGGTACATTGCGCGCACGTAGTCTTTTGCATGGCCCCAATCGCGGCGCGCCTCGAGGTTGCCGAGACGAACTTCAGATGCCTGGCCTAACTTGATTCGCGCCACCCCACTGCTGATCTTTCGAGTCACAAATTCAAACCCTCGGCGCGGCCCTTCATGGTTGAAAAGAATGCCACTGACGCAAAACATGCCGTAGGCTTCGCGGTAGTTTCGCGTCAGGTCAAAGCCCGCAACTTTGCTTATGCCATAAGGACTGCGCGGGTGAAACGGAGTGTCTTCCCGCTGTGGAACCTGATGCACCTTCCCAAACATCTCACTCGAGCCCGCGAAGTAGAAACGGCAATCAGGCCGCAATTCTCTTAACGCAGCCAGCATGTAGTGGGTGCCGTTGATGTTCGTGTTCATTGTCGAAAAGCCATCGGCGAAACTCTCGGCGACAAAGCTTTGCGCCGCCAGGTGATAGCACTCGTCGAAATCGTGACGACTGAGGACGCTAAAGAGACTGGGATAACTTTCGAGACTGGCTGAGTGAAGCGTAATTCGATCGAGCAAATGACCTATTCGCTGCGTACGTTGCTCGGGAATCTCCAGCGCTACTCGTCTCACCAGACCATGGACTTCGTATCCGAGAGACAGAAGGTGTTCAGCCAGATAGCTGCCATCTTGTCCAGTTATTCCGGTGATGAGGGCTTTCTTTCCCGAGGACGGGGGACCGGAGACCGAGGACGGGCGACCGGAATCGGGCTGATGCTCTGGAGGTTTCATTTCTTTGCTAGTCGATTATTGACCGGAGACCGATTGGTTTCTCAAGGAGCGCCGGAATGCCTGGATCTTAGCAAACAGCTGATGGCCCAAAGCGCCAATCCCTTCCACATCGTGGTCGGTTACTATCCTTCTGCGCAGCGCTATATCGAGACAAGCAACGGTTTCCAGATAAGACCTTAGCGACAATCCCAAAAACCGATGCTGCTCGGCATCGCTTTGACCAGTGGAACCTTCGGCGATGTTTAGCGCAATTGATGTCGCAGCGCGTTGGAGTTGACTCGTTAAATTATATTTCTCTTCGGCCGGAAAGGTTTTGGTCAGATCGTAAATGCGGTCGAGGTATTCTAAAGCCTGTTGATAGACTTCAAGTTTCTGAAACTTGTACTGCGCTTCCCTTGCCGAGGCGGTGGTTGCGATCATATCGGTCTCCCGTCTTCGGTCTTCGGTCTTCGGTCTTCGGTCTTCCGTCCGCGGTCTCCCGCCCGCCACTAAACGATATCAGCGAACTGTTGTTCCATACGGCGAAAGTAATAGAGGCCGCCAATCAAAATCAGAATCACGACGGCCACGGAAACCCAAAGCATGGCGCCGGGTGCTTCCTGTTTTCCCAGCAGCGCCCAGCGAAAGCCTTCGACTACCCCGGCCATCGGGTTCAGGCCGTAAAGCGCGCGCCACTTTTCCGGAACGATCGAACTCGGATAGGCCACCGGCGTGGCAAACAGCCAGAACTGAATCAGGAAGTTAATGGTGTAACGTACGTCCCGATACTTAACGTTCAGCGCCGACAACCAAAGCCCAACGCCGAGCGCCGTCATCACTGCCAGTAAAATAAACCCCGGCAGCGTGACAATGGCCCAAGTGGGGACGATGCCGTAATAAATCATCATCAGCAGCAGGATCGCGAAAGCAACGGCGAAATCCACCAGCCCGCCCAGCACTGCCGCAATCGGCACCACCAGCCGCGGGAAATAAACCTTGGTGATCAGTCTTTCATTCGCGACGAGGCTATTACTCGATTCGGTAAGTGCGTGCGCAAACAACTGCCAGGGCAGCAGCGCGCAAAACGTAAATATGGGATACGGAATTCCATCTGATTTGATGCCGGCCAACCGGCCAAAAAACAAACTGAACACCAGCATCATGAAAAGCGGCTGGATGATGGCCCAGGCAGCGCCCAGTGCTGTCTGCTTGTAGCGGACTTTTACATCGCGCCAGGTCAGAAAGTAGAGCAGCTCGCGATAGTCCCACAGCTCGCGGAAACCGATCGAAGTCCAGCCGCTGGGCGGGTCGATGCGGAACGTTGGCAGAGCTTCGGATTGCGTCGACATGTCAGCTAGGAGCAAAGTGCAAAGGGCAAAGAACTAAGCACGTAGACTTCTGGAAAAATTCGTGATCTTCCGGCTTAAAATATCGCAGTCGATGAGCAGGGCTTTCGTGTCCTCGGGGCTGAGTAATCCCAGAGATTCGAAAACCATCAACATAGAACTATCTTCAAACAGGGAGCGTCTGGAAATATTCAGGTACTGTTTGAACTCCAATGTATGGGTGCTTCCCGAACCCTCTGCGATGTTATTCGTCAAGGAGAGTCCCGCAGCGCGGAGTTGTTCTGCATACCTGTAAAGCCGACGCTTATCTAGCTCATCCGCCAACTTATGGAATTTCACGGCCAACACTCGAGCTAACTGCCAAATCTCTAAATCTTCAAACCGAAAATGCGGCCGTTGGCTGGCCGGTGAAGGCCGTCGTGCCTTGTCGGCAGGCGCTGCACTTCCCTCTTTGCCCTTTGCGGGAAAGATGCTCATCTCAAATCCAGACTGCGGGCCGCGGAAGCACTCGCCACAGGCGGTGGTGCTTCAGTTTCAACGTCGCTCCCATAGTGATTCGTGGCGTAGTAGCGCTGGTAATAGTAATAGTCGTTCGACTGAAGATTGACGTTGTTAAGAACCACGCCAAAGACCTTTGCGCCAACATCGTGCAGTATCTGGCGGGCGCGCTTCACTACATGACGCGAAGTCTTGCCACCATGGACCACCAGCAACACACCATCGACCATCGACGCGATCAGCACGCCGTCAGTGAAAGAGTTGATTGGCGGCGAATCTACTACGACGTGCGTGAACTCGGCCTGCAGCAGAGTCATTAGCCGCCGCATTTGGTCGGAGCCTAATAGCTCAGCCGGGTTCGGCGGAATTGGGCCGGAAGTCAGAACATGCAGACCAGTCAGTTCATCTTTGGAAACCATTGCCAGCGTGTCCTCCCGCGACACATCACTGGACAATATCGAGCTGAGACCGGGACGCTCAGAGAATCCAAAAATGGACCGCATCCGAGGCCGGCGCATGTCTGCGTCAATCAGAACCACACTCGCGCCGGTTTGAGTCAAACTCACCGCCGTGTTGACCGCGGTGGTGGTCTTACCTTCGCCGGGCAGGCTAGAGGTCACCAACAACGAACGAGGCGCGCGGCCTGCAGTTGATAGCAGTAAGGATGTGCGCAAGTGGCGATACGACTCAGCCATTGGGGAACGGCTGTCCACATTCATCAACAATTCCTGATTTTCGGAATGTCCGTTACGCTTTTGCAGCGCCCCGGGCCGCGGCAGCAGGTGGCGACCGACCATACCATTTGCCGAAGGAATCACCGCCAGCGCCGGCAGATGCAGCAGGCGCTCGACTTCATCAGTTGAGTGGACCGTATCGTCGAGATATTCAAGGAAGAGTGCCAGGCCGATGCCCAACGCCAGGGATAGGAACAGCGCCAGCGTGACGGTCCGCATGCGATTTGGACCAATCGGACCGCTGGGAGTAACCGCATAGTCGACAACCGAAATGTTGTTTGGCTTGCTGGCCATAATCACATCGTTCTCTTTCGAGCGCTGCAATAGGCTGTCAAGCAAAGTTTTGTTGGTATCAATCTCCTGCTGGATGATCCGATAGTTAATGGCGGCTTCGTTTTGCGTCACCGTTTCGCCGCGCGATTGCTGGAACGCCCCTCGCAATGCTTGTTCGCGAGCGAGCGTTTGGCGGTACCGAGTTTCCAGGTTAGTCAGCAGCGTATTAGTCTTGCGGCTGCGAACATCTTTCACCTGGCGTTCGAGCTCGGCAATCTGTTGGTCGATCTCTTTCACTTCCGGCGCCTCTTCGGTCGCGTCCACCATTAACATCGCCCGTTTTTGGCGCAGGTCCGCAAGTTTGCCTTCACCCTCGCCCGCTTGTT
>JBPCLZ010000028.1:0-7008 GCA_051002775.1 Pyrinomonadaceae bacterium
CCCGCCTAATTTAAATAACTTACACCGCGCAAGCGCATCTCAGTCCTTTTTGCCTTGTGACGTCGTTGTGACGTGGAATCAAGAAATCCAACCCGCGGAACCAATTCACCGCATTTGGTGACATGGAAAAATCCCAAGGAAAGTCGTCAGTCTTGCTAAAGTGTCTTACCTCACTTGTGACCAACTTGGAGAGAGCCGCAGTCCGCACTGCGGAGGGCCGGATTCGACTTAAAGACGATTTGCCGAAAGATTTTGGCTCTGAGTCGTATTGATTGTCTAAAAGCCACAACTCGTAACGCGGAGGTCTGAGATTCAGTCACGTCCAATCTGATTCTCTTACCCTAAGAATGTACCCCTCACGACTGCTACCTCACTTCGGATTATGTATGCTTCGTACTTCTTAGTGACCGGATTTAGAAGACCCGAAACCGCTTCCGGTTCGACAACTATATCTATGAGATGGCGCATGTTCCACCTTAAGAAGACATGGGCCACTATCGAGCATCGAAACCGCTCGCTCGCGTCGACCGTAGACATTTTATGCTGGGCCATTCAGAATTCGATCCGCTGAACGAATTGAGTTTGACCATGGAAGCGCAAGAGTCAGTGGATGTGCGAAGCAAACAGTGAACATCACACCACAAGTGGACATCGTAAGCCCGCAGTTCAAAGCGAATCCGTTTCCATTCCTGGCTGGTCTGCGCAGATCCCAACCCGTTTACCGCACGGCGCTTCCTGACAAGACTCCTGTCTGGTTGATAACGCGCTACGAGGATGTCGCGGCGTTGCTTAGAGATGAACGCTTCGTCAAGAACCGACGCACTGCGATGACTCCGGAACAACTTCGGAAGATGCCCTGGGTGCCGCCGATGTTCCGACCGCTGGAGCGCAACATGCTTGACCTTGATCCTCCGGATCACACGCGTCTGCGAGCACTGGTGCATAAGGCCTTTACCCCGAGCCTCATGGGACAGATGCGCGACCGAATTCAAAGCTTGGCGGACGAACTATTAGAGAGCGTTGCGCACAAAGGTCAAATGGATTTAATCAATGATTACGCGCTGCCTCTCCCGATGACAATCATTACCGAAATTCTGGGTGTGCCCAGCCGAGATCGCCATAAATTTCATCAGTGGTCGCAGGCCGTCGTATCTCTCACCTCACCCAAACCAACCGTGCGCGTCATTCCGAGCGTTTGGATGTTTATTCGCTATCTACGCCGGTTTTTCAGAATGCGACGGCGTGATACGCGAGATGATCTGGCTAGCGCGCTGATCCAAGCGGAAGAGGCTGGTGATAAGTTGAGCGAGGACGAGTTGTTGGCAATGGTCTTCCTCTTACTCATTGCCGGACATGAAACGACTGTCAACCTGATTGGCACTGGAATGCTGGCGCTCTTGGAGCACCCGGACCAAATGGAAAAGCTGCGCGGAAATCCAGCGATGATCAAAACAGCAGTCGAGGAACTCCTTCGCTACAGCTCGCCAGTGTTCATGTCGACCGAGCGCTATGCGCGGGAGGATTGGAACATTCAAGGAGTAACCATTCCGCGCGGCGGAATGACGCTCGGAGTGATCGGGTCGGCTAATAGAGATGAGAAGGTTTTCGAGAATCCTGATGCACTGGATATCACTCGAGAGCCGAACAAGCACTTGTCGTTCGGGCAAGGTATACATTTTTGCGTAGGGGCGCCGCTGGCACGCCTGGAGGCTCAAATCGCCATCAACACTCTTCTACGTCGAATGCCAGACCTGCATCTGAGCGTCGCGACCGACTCGCTGCGGTGGCGTCCGAGCATGATTTTGCGCGGCTTGGAGAAGCTGCCGGCAGCGTTTTGAAGTGCGACCCATGACTGCACACCTTGTCCTTTGACGTTCCCAAGAGGATGCTATTGCTAATGAGAAAAATAGAAATTCATTACTGTCCGGTGTGACCGATTAAAAAAGCAATGGCTGCCCGTGTGGCGGCTGAACTGTCGAAAGAGAATGATCTGGAGGTGCAAACGACTAAGGGAGGTTTTGGTGAGTTTAGCGTTTCTATTGATGGCGAAAAGGTCATTGACACGAATCGTCTGTGGTATCCGACACCAAGTAAGGTGGTAACCAAGACCCGAGCGCTGTTAGTCAAGCAACCTTCTTGAAGGATGACAGCGCTTATCAACTTCAAGCCTGTGCCTCAACGACACTGATTCCCAGCGCGGGGCTCGTCTGCGCTTATCGTCGGCACTATTGCGAACCCTGATCGGTCTCCGATCATGCGATCTACTTTCAGCCGTTACGTACTTCAGCCGATACATATATTCTGGTAAGATTTCATAACTATTCGATGACCCTTCAGGCGAACATATCGAGACTCTTCGAGATACGCGCATTTCTGGTCATTGCCGCGCTCATCTCGTTGTGTGCCTCAAACAATGTTGGACCGCAGTTCCTTCCGCTGCCTGGCGTGTTGGACTGCAGTGCAGAAAGCCAGCGGGAAAGCCAAAACAACACCGCATCGCGACCCCCCTCTGGGACATCCGACAACTTCCGCGTGCCGATGATGGCCCAGACGCAAAAGCGTACCGGCACGAAACCGCCGCCCCAGTCTCTGGCAACGGCGCTAAACGGCGGTTGCGTACAACCTGACGACGCCCGATCTGTCTGTGAATTCAGTTACGCGATTCTTCTCTTCCCTTCGGCATCCGTATCACAGCCTCCGGGCCGTGCTCCGCCCCACCTAATCTAAATAAACACTCGCCAAGAATACAGCTTGATCTGCGCGCCCTCTGGAACTACGCGTGCGGAACTATATGTCCCAACTCGAAGGGACCATAGAGCGCCTATCCAGGCGAACAGGGAGTAATCATTATGAGTACGACTGCCATCGTTATACTTATAGTTATCCTGGCTTTGGGAGGGATTATTTGGCTCGTTTTCTATTCTCGTCGACGGGGAGAAAAACATAGGGAACAGACCAGTATCAAACCGGCTGAGCATAGAGAGGACAATCCAACCTGATATGCTGAACTCGTCTGACTTTCGAATCATCCCATGGGAAACCATGGGATGCGTCGGACTTGAGGGTGGGGCGACCCTGCTCGCCGCAGTCAGGGCCAATGAGCTGCGGCGAGTAATGGGTTGCTGAGGAGTAATTACTTCGGATAAAGGGATCATAGGACTTGGGTCGAGAGGGTGAGAGAGAGGGATGAACTACTTTCTGGCGGCTGCGACCGGAGACCATACGAGAGTTCTCTTGACTCTCTTCATAATGCTGGTCGCGGCAAAGCTCATGGCCGAGTTGTTCGAGCGGCTCCGCCAACCAGCGGTCGCTGGCGAAATACTGGCCGGAGTAATCATTGGACCAAGTCTTCTCGGCTGGGCGGCTCCATCGGAGATTACCAGCATACTCGCTGAGATTGGCGTCATCTTCCTTCTTTTTACTGTAGGCCTGGAGACTAAACCAACCGCCATCTTCAAGGTCGGAAAACAAGCAGGGCTCGTAGCGGTACTCGGTGTGGTGACTCCGTTCCTGGGTGGCTGGCTGCTAATGAAAGGATGGGGCGCTACCGGCATCGAGGCGCTCTTCGTTGGCACTGCCATGGTCGCTACGTCGGTCGGCATCACGGCAAGGGTCCTATCCGGCATGGGGCTGCTCGACGCGCCCACTGCTCGCATCATTTTGGGCGCGGCGGTCATCGACGACATTCTTGGCCTCTTGGTTCTTTCGATCGTGTCTAGTATGGCGGCGGGTACAGTTAATTACCTGGAGATACTCACAACCGCAGGATTGGCGATCGGATTCACTGCCTTTGTCGCCCTCGTTGGCGCGCCGGTCGTCACTCGCATGGCGCCACGAGTTGAGCGACTCGGAAACGGACAGGGAATCTTCATCTTCGGGCTAGTGCTGTGCCTGGGCCTATCAGTGGTCGCAGGTTACATTGGAGTTGCCGCGATTATCGGGGCCTTTCTCGCGGGGATGGCACTGGCGGAAGCAGCCGAAGACAATCCGAAAATGCACCGGCAGATGAGTGGAGTTACAGAATTCCTCGTGCCTTTCTTTCTGGTCAATATCGGCATGCAGCTCAGGCTAGACGTCTTTCGCTCCTCGTCGGTGATCGTCCTTTGCCTGCTGGTTACGTTGGTCGCTGTTGTCACCAAATTGTTAGGTTGCGGCGCAGGTGCGTTGAACCTGGGCAAAAGACGCGCGGCGCAAGTGGGCATGGGAATGGTGCCGCGAGGCGAGGTCGGAATAATCGTAGCCCAGATCGGTTTGAGCCTCGCAGTGATCGGAGCAGAACTTTACGGCGTGGTCTTGTTCATGGCTGTTGCTACGACGGTAATTGCACCACCGTTCCTAAAGTTGCTCTACGCTAGCGAAGTGGCAGCGCGGGAAGAGATCGGCCCGCCTGACGCCGGCGGCATCGTAGCTTCAGAAGATCTATGCAAGATTGGGTGAGACACGCAGGATAATACGCGTCGATGATAAACCTGCTCGCTTCAATACTGGTTTTGCTCACGGGGCTCTATCTCATTGGCTTTGCCGTTGGTTTGTTGCTGTCACCGGCGCGCGCCACACGCTTTCTAGGCGGCTTTGCCAGTTCTGCTTTTACCCACTACTTGGAGCTTGCGCTCCGTCTGATCGCGGGCGGAGCAATCTTGCTATACGCAAGGCAGATGTAGTTTTCTGACTTCTTTGTCATTTTTGGCTGGATTCTCGTGGTGACCACGGTCGGTCTTTTCGCAGTTCCTTGGCAGTGGCATCAGCGCTTTGCGAAGTGGGGTGTTCCTTACGCAACTCGCAACTTGACGCTGGTCGCCGGTGCTTCGTTCGTTTTCGGCGGATTCGTCTTAGCATCCGTTATTCTTGGGCGACACTGAGCAATGGAACGGCGCACCTTACTCATTAGTCGGCCATCATTATTTTTCGGTCCAGACCTTTTAAGATTTACTTGAGCGCAGACTCGGAGGTGAAATCATGTCAAAGATACAGAGAAAGTTTGTTGAAAGTTGTCTGCTCATACTGCTGCTGATTACCTTGTTCCTGCTGGCTTCATTATCCGCCACAGCACAAGAGCCGACGCACTCAAATGGAAAGTCTAATGTCTATGAGCCACGAATTAGTGTGACGCAATGAAAGCCGCCTCACGATGGTTTTCAACTGCGGCGTGCGACCAGTATCCAAGCTGTAAGTTACTTGAAAAACATGGTATCGCTCGCTGGGCGCCAATTGCACTAGCTTGAAAGTAGCTCATTGCGGTCCAATGTCACCGTGTGCGCGCTGCGATGAAAGCTGTTAAGCACGCGCGACGAAAACAGACATTCTACGAAGATGGAGTTTGGTCTCGTTTTATTTTTCTTGTTCCTGAATGCTGCGATGCTGATGGTAGCCGCCAAGACCATTCGTGTCGTGCCGCAGTCGACCGTAATGATCGTCGAGCGCCTCGGCAGGTTCCACAAACTTGCTGACAGCGGCCTGCACCTCCTCATCCCATTCATCGACAAGCCGCGCGGCGTCCTCTGGCAAGGCACAGCCCCCGCCTTCTCCATCGACCTACGCGAACAGTTTCTCGACATGCCTCTGCAGTCTGCTATCACGAAGGACAACGTGCACATAGTCGTGGACGCGGTGGTCTATTGGCAGATTACAGACCCTCTGAAATCCGTGTACGAGGTGGTTGATCTGATCGGCGGGATTGTCCAACTGACGGTTACAGGCATGCGCAGTGTGATGGGAGACATGGATTTGGACCAGTGCCTCTCCTCGCGGGAAGAGATCAACGGCAAGCTGCGCCTCATTCTGGACGAAGCGACGGACAAGTGGGGTGTCAAGGTTTTGCGGGTGGACGTCAAGAACATAAACCCGCCGGAAGACGTGAGAGTGACGATGGAAAAGCAGATGACGGCAGAGCGCAACCGTCGCGCGCTTGTCCTCCAGGCCGACGGCGAGCGCCAAGCCGCCATCACTCGAGCAGAGGGCGAAAAGCAGGCGGCGATCACAAAAGCAGAAGGCGGCAAAACATCAGCCATCCTGCGGGCGGAGGGGGCGGCACAGGCCCGCTTGCTGGCAGCCCATGCCGAAGCCGAAGCCATCACACGCATTACAGACGGAATGGCGCCCTCCCGTATGCGAGAGACTGATGGAGAATCCGGGGCGACTACTTCCGCCGCGCGAACAGCGAAAGACGTCAGCGCCCCCGCGAACTACCTGATTACTGCCCGCTATATTGAGGGACTCAGAGATATGGCAAGGTCAGAGAACGCCAAGGTCATCTTCATGCCGAAGCAAACATCTAGCGTCTTGGGCAGCGCCGGGGTGATCAAAGAGATGTTGTCTCGACTCGGAAAGAGGACTTAACCTCAGTGCTGGGCTGGTATCAGAACCGAGAATACTTCACCTAATGTTTCAAAGTGGAGAACGTTAATTTTCCGAGAGCAACTCCCTTGAAAGAATGTCAAGTTTCTCGTTGGGCGTACGCACAACATAGCTGAGCCCGCAACTTCTGCACTCATGCGAGTCACCGTCGTTTAGACCCGGAGCTAACCAAACCATCATGCAATTTGGGCAGGTGGTTATTGGAAGGTGCGAGCGTCTATTTAGTTCGAGTAACTCTTGAGATTCCATTTCCGGCCCTACATTTCCTAGAAGTCATACCAGCTATGATCATGGTCAATCTAGCAATCCCCGACAGCTCGAAGTCGTCTTACAACCTACTTTTATGTTGTACGAAGAAGTGATCCTCGCCTTAAATCTTTTGCATCGTCACCGTAACGATCGGGCTATCTCCTGCAGTCCTGCTGTAAGCCACCCAATAACCTGCTGCTTCGTATCGCTTAAGTTCATACATTGATCCATCCGGTTTTGCCTGAACGGCTTCGCCTAGCACCGATTCCGGGGTTGGTGCTTCGCCGCCTTTGACAACGTAATCGACCGAAATAGCGTTGACCTTTCCCTGGTCATAAAAGATCTGGGCCGATTGGGTTTCGGAGAAAACGAAAAGGTCCTGATGTTCACCTTTGTTCTTCAGGT
>JBPCLZ010000029.1:0-58875 GCA_051002775.1 Pyrinomonadaceae bacterium
ATATGTCTGAACTCAGCGAGCTATACCAACAGGTAATTCTGGACCACAACAAGAAGCCCCGGAATTTTCGCAAGCTTGAAAGCGCGAACCATTCGGCAGAAGGATTCAACCCGCTCTGTGGCGACCACCTGACAGTCTACCTAAACCTGGAAGGCGATGCGGTGAAGGAAATTAGTTTTGAGGGTTCGGGCTGTGCAATCTCCAAGGCCGCCGCCAGCATGATGACTCAAGCAGTGAAGGGAAAGAGCAAAGAAGACGCCGAAGAGCTTTTCAGTTCGTTTCATGAGATGGTCACGAGCGATTCGGAAGAAGGAAACGTCGCCGAGCGTTTAGGAAATTTGAAGGTCTTTTCCGGCGTTCGCGAGTTTCCGGTGCGAGTGAAGTGTGCAACGTTGCCCTGGCATACAATGCACGCGGCATTGAATAACGAAGCCCTCGTATCCACGGAATAATCTTCCGAAAAACATCGTAGCTCCCCAAACGGTCCCCTGGTGGCCGTTTTTGTTTATCTTCATTCTTGCCGCTGCGAAAAAAGTCAACGTCCATGCAATAATCTTTGTTGCTAAACAAACTCTGAGAAACGAAATCATTTCCGCGCCCTAGACATGGAACTCTCAAATTCACAACTTCAGTTACTAAACGAATACTTTGTTAGCCGGCATGACGAGATCGTCGCTTCCATAAAAGCACTCGTGGAGACAGAATCTCCTTCAGGCGATGAAGCGGGCAGCAAGGCTGTTGTTTCTATGTTAGCGAGCACAGCAGAAACGATTGCCGGCGTGAAGGTCGAGGCTGTGCCTGTTAACAATTATGGGCAGCACCTGCGGCTTACTGCTTTTGCAAACGCACCTGAGTCCGCGCCGATTCTATTGTTAGGACACACCGATACCGTGCACGCGCGCGGCTCGATAATCGAACGTCCTTGGCGTGTTGAAGGCAACAAAGCCTATGGGCCAGGTGTGTTTGATATGAAAGCGAATTGCGTCGTCGCACTTGAAGTCATCCGCGCGCTGGCGCAGGTCGGAATCCAACCAAATCGATCTGTCACTGTGCTGTTTACCTGCGACGAGGAGACCGGCAGCGGAAGTGGCCGCCCGCTCGTTGAAGCAGAGGCAAAGAATGCGAGCAGCGTTTTGGTGCTTGAGCCTTCCGGCAGCGGTGGCCGTGCGAAGACTGGTCGCAAGGGAACTGGAATTTATTCGCTCGAGGCCAAGGGTCTTGCCGCGCATGCTGGGTTGGAGCCCGAAAAAGGCGCCAGCGCGGTATTGGAATTAGCGCGACAGACAGAACGGCTACATGCATTTAATGGAAAGACAGGCGGCATCAGCGTGAATGTGGGTGTCTTTAAGGGCGGCACCTTATCGAATGTCGTAGCTGCCGAGGCGCGTGCCGAAATTGATGTGCGCTTCACCACCGCAGGCGAGGCAGAGTTGATTGAGAACGAAATCTTCAAATTGCGACCGTTTGACGATCGTGTGCAGCTCACGTTGACAGGTGGCATCAATCGCCCGCCGCTCGAGCGCACGGAAAAGGTGGTTGAGTTGTACGAACGGGCCAGAATGGTTGCGCGCACTTTAGATTTTGATTTGGGTGAGACACAGGTTGGCGGCGCTTCGGATGGAAACTTTGCTGCCGCTGTTGGCGCTGCGGTGCTCGATGGACTTGGCATAGAGGGTGACGGTGCACATGCAATTCATGAGCACATCATTCTTGCTGACATTCCGCGGCGTGGCGCTTTGATCGCGGGGCTTATCGCTTCACTCTAGTTTCGAGTTTCGAGTTTCGAGTTTCGAGTTTCGAGTTTGTGCTTGCGAGATTCAGAGGCTCGCCCATGGAGTTTCTTTTCTAGTGGCTCATGGTAATTCAACTTGGAACGCCTCGGAAGCTTTAACTCGAAACCAGGCACTCAAAACTAGGCGCTCGAAACTCGAAACCCGTCTCTATGAAAATCGCGACCTGGAACGTTAATTCAATCCTTGCCCGCCTGCCGCACGTGGTTCGCTGGCTACAGTCAGTAGAGCCCGATGTGGTGTGTCTACAGGAGACCAAGTGCACCGACGACAAATTTCCGTTTGGCGAACTTGCAAACATAGGCTACTGCGCCAGTGTGTTTGGCCAGCAGAGCTACAACGGCGTAGCCATCCTTGCGCGCAATGAGTGCGCCGAAGTGCAGCGCGGCAATTACGAAGACCAGGAAGGCGCGCACGCGCGTTTGCTGGCGGCGACCATTGACGGAACAAAGGTCGTCAACGTCTACATCCCCAACGGGCAGTCCGTCGGTTCAGAAAAGTATGAGTTCAAACTTGATTGGATGAAACGCCTGCGTAGTTTCTTTGACCACAATTACCAGCCCGATAGTCCTGTCTTGCTTTGCGGCGACTTTAACGTGGCGCCCGAGGATCGCGATATTCACAATCCCAAGCTTTGGCAGGAACGAATAATGTGTAGCACTGGCGAGCGGTCTGCGCTTGATGAGATAAAGCGCTGGGGCTTTACCGACTCATTTCGCAAGCACCATGAAGAAGGTGGGCAGTTTTCCTGGTGGGATTATCGTGCCGGCGCTTTTCGTCGCAACCTCGGCCTGCGCATTGATCACATGTGGGCAACGAAACCCTTAGTTGCACGCAGCAAAAATACCTGGATCGACATCGAGCCACGCACCTGGGAACGGCCATCGGATCACGCGCCGGTTATTGCTGAGTTTGAATGAATCAAGGGGGTCCCTTAGCTTGCTACGCAAACTGACAGTTTGCCTTACAGGAAAAAAACTCGGCAGCGTTTGATAAAACCTAACGCCGCCAAGCGTGAATAGGGTCAGGGATCAAAAATTTAGGGAACAACTGGCGTGGGGCTCGGGTAGCCAGGCACCATAGAAACCCCTAAAGCAAAGTTCATGATGATCGCGATAAGTAGCAAGAGCGTCCAGATCATCATGATGTTTTTGATCCCATAGCGATCCGCATTCATCCAGCCCCAGATGAAAGTGAACAGCCCGCAAATTATCCCAAGAATTCCTTTCACAAGGCCTTCATTCTGGAATAACTTGATTACACGACGATATAACAGATCACACAGCCCAGAAACACGAGCAGCGCAACTATTCCCATCAATCCTCCAGCCAACATTCTATTGTCCTCCAGTTATTTGGTTAGTAGAACTTGTCTAACGTTAACCGCGAATGAGCTGGACGAAAGCCGCTTGCGAAAACAGCAAGCGCGCCAGCCAGTAAAGAATCAGACCAGCAAGAATCAGAACAGTTAATCCCGTTTTGCGTTCCGTCAGCTCTGCTCTGGCAATTGCAGGCTGGACTATCGATTTGGGTAATAGGATGGAAAGGAATAGAGCAATGATTGCGAATAAAAAGACAGGAGCGAATGCGTGAAATCGGAACGACTCGGCCACGTCCCCTTTCAGCAATAGGATCGAGGCTCTGCTCAAACCACAACCAGGGCAGGGAATACCGGTTAAGCGAAAGAAAGGGCACTCCCAGGAAGGGAGACTTAGCGATACGAGTGCGATGTGAAGTCCCGTCGCTCCCGCCAGAGCAACGGTAAATTTGCGATCACGTAAAACTGAAGAGATTGGTGGAAAAACATGCTGGGGCGACATGGCGCGCCGCATTCTATAGCAGGTTGCCGGTAATGACTAACTTGCTTCTGGCGATCATGTTTCGCCTTTGCCGTTGGGAGAGGGGTGGGGAAGAGGGACTATGCGCCTAAACACCCCCCACCGCGGACCTCCCCCAAAGGAGGAGGGAGAAGGACAGACAAATTAGTTTTCTGCTTAGGCCTGCGCCTCAGTTCGAGGTGAGTTCCGCAGTCTTCTCAGTAATATCCTTTTGACCCCATTCGTTGTCGCGGCTTGCCTCGCCTGCCTTGGTCCGTTTGGCAGCTTTCATCTTTTGTACCAGGTCCATATGAGTTGAAAAATATCCGAGACTCTTGCCGACGATTTCCTGGACCGAGTTGAACTTTTTATCAACCATAAACTTCTCAAGGCCTTCCTTTAATTCGTCGATCATCTTTACACCGTGCAGCATAACGCCGGTGCAAAGCTGAACGGTTGAAGATCCCAAAAGGATAAACTCGAGGGCGTCATGCGAGTTCTCGATGCCACCGATGCCGCTGATGGATACGTCCTGCGGCAGGCCTAACGCCAGTTGGCTCACCATGCGCAAGGCAATCGGACGAACGGCCTGAGACGAATACCCACCGGGCACCGTGTGGCCTTCCACCGTTGGCATGGGACGCAGCGTATTCAAGTCAACGCCGATCACCGACAGAATCGTATTGATGGCCGAGATACCGACAGCGCCGCCGCGCACAGCGGCAAGCGACGGCTCTTTGATGTTTGTGATGTTTGGCGTCATCTTCGCCCAGACCGGAATGTTGGAAACCTCGGTGACCCAACTCGTGACCTCTTCACAAAGATCCGGATGTTCTCCCATCTCCGATCCCATGCGGCGTTCGGTCATGCCGTGCGGACACGAGAAGTTGAGCTCGAACGCGTCAACGCCTGTGTCCTGGACCATGCGCGTCAGTTCCTGCCAGCGGCTCTTTTCGTACTCCTCCATGATCGAAGCGATCAGCATGTGTTTTGGATACGCTTTCTTAACCTGGCGAAATTCTTCCAGCCAGACATCGATAGGACGATCGGAGATCAACTCGATATTTTCGAAACCGATTACTTCGCCGGAGGTTCTTGAGCGGAGCTTGCCGTAGCGAGGAACGACATTGACGACCTTGGCTGATTCCAAACTCACAGTCTTCGCGACCGCGCCGCCCCAGCCGGCATCATAGGACTTTGCTATGACACGCGCGTTGGTTCCCGGCGGGCCTGAGCCCAGCAGAAACGGGTTGGGGAAGGTCATGCCGTTTACGGTGATCGATAGATCCATTTACTGACTCCTGTGTCCGACAAGCTTTAGGAACGTCTGAACAAGTTATTGAACCGTGCGTGGTTTCTTCCCCTCCCTTCGGAGGGGTTAGGGGAGGGCGCGAAGCCTAACGTCCACAAGCCCTCTCCCCAACCATCTACCAGAGGGGGAGGAAGAAAGACTTCAAACCAAATAGTCGCCGGCTTCAAAACGATTCTTTCGCACGAACGACAAACTGAAGTTGTCGGACATTTTACTTAGTCTGCGACTAGCGCGCCGTACGTATCCGGACGCCGGTCGCGGAAGAACTGCCACGTGTTTCTTACTTCGCGAATCTTGTCGAGATCGAGATCGGCAACTATCAACGCATCCTGATCTCGTGGCGCTTCGGCAATGAATTGCCCGCGTGGATCGCAGAAGTAGCTCTGACCGTAAAACTCGCCGATGTCCCACGGCTGTTCATGGCCCACGCGATTGATGGCGCCGATGAAGTATCCGTTAGCAACCGCATGTGCTGGCTGCTCTATGCGCCATAGATATTCTGACAAACCGGCAACAGTTGCCGAGGGATTGAAAACAATCTCCGCGCCGTTCAAACCCAACGCGCGCGCGCCTTCCGGAAAATGCCGGTCGTAGCAAATGTAAACGCCAATGCGCGCAAATGCCGTATCAAACGCCGGGTACCCAAGATTGCCGGGCTTGAAGTAAAACTTTTCCCAGAAGCCGGGATTGACGTGCGGGATGTGGTTTTTGCGGTATTTGCCGAGATACTTACCATCGGCATCGATTACTGCCGCGGTGTTGTAATAAACGCCAGTGATCTCTTCTTCATAAATCGGCACCACGATGACCATGCCGTGCGCCTTGGCAACTTCCTGCATTAAACGTACAGTCGGTCCATCGGGAATCCGCTCCACCGCTTCGTACCAGCGGGTCTGCTGCTCAGCGCAGAAGTAGGGCGTGGTGAACACTTCCTGCATGCAAATTATCTGCACGCCTTGCTCGGCCGCCTGTTCAATAAAGCCTAAATGCTTTTCAAGGTTCAGCCGCTTGATGTCGTCGATCGGTATATCGGTCGGCGCGGCGTTGGAACATTGGATGAGTCCGCACTTAACTGTTCGTGGCATGTCTTATTTCCTCAAAGAAATGTAGATATTGCGTCGCAATGTTTAAAGTGATGGAACCCGACGCGGCTCAGTCGGTAGAGCGCTTAATTTGGGACGCCATGAGCGCGTAGTATATGACGAATCCCAGACCGAAGGTAACAAACCACGCGTACGTATACATTGTGTCAAAGAAATTTGGATCTGCAACCCGCCCGCCGGACGTGGTTGCAGCGCGGATGAAGCCCGGCACTACCGGAGCAATTGCAAGACAAAGAGCAAACATCGCGCGCCAGTTAATTCCATTTGAGTAAGAGTAGATCCCGTGGGTTTCAAACAAGCCCGAGAGACTCAGACGTTGTTTTCGCAAGACCCAATAATCGCAAATTAGGATGCCCGCGATTGCGCCCATAAGACCTGAGTAGCCAATCAGCCAGGTAAAGATGTAAGCGCCCATCGTGCCCATCAATTTCCAGGGCATCATGATTACACCAATCACCGCGGTGATCAGTCCGCCCGTAACATAAGAAATCAATTTCGGATTGAGATTCGAAAAGTCGTTTGAAGGCGAAACAACATTTGCAGCCATGTTCGTAGTTAACTGCGCCGCAAAGATCACCGCAGTGGCAAAAAGGATGATCCAGATGCTATCAAAGCGGGCCATGAGATCAACCGGATTGGGTATTGCCTGGCCGTAAATCAGCAATGTAGCGCTGGTAACAGCGACGCCGATGAAGGCAAATGCTGTCATTGTCAAAGGCAAGCCAAGCGCCTGGCCCAGCATTTGTGACTTTTGGGACCGCGCGTAACGAGTGAAATCCGGAATGTTAAGACTCAGCGTGGCCCAATAACCTACTGACGCTGTTAAGGCGCCCGGGAAAATATGCCAAAAGTTATTTTGCTGTTTTTGTAATGCTGAGGAAGCGCTTAGTACATGGCCCAGGCCACCTGCTCGCCATGAAGCCCAAATCAGAAGCACCAAACCACCACCGAGCAAGAGCGGTGCAGACCATGTCTCCAGATGCTTGATGCCCTCAACACCCTTCAGGATGATGACGACCTGAATGCCCCAGAACAGAAAAAAAGCCAGCCAGGTATGCACGGCAACGCCCAAAACTGAAGCGTCGCTAAACAGATGTGTCCACCCTGGGGACATAGCGCCGAACAACGCATCCAGGGCGGTGCCGCCAATCCAGGTCTGAATTCCAAACCATCCGCAGGCAACAATCGCTCGCAGGATTGCGGGGACGTTCGCGCCCTTAACGCCGAATGCAGCCCGGCAAAGAACGGGGAAGGAAACGCCATACTTCGTGCCGGCATGCGCATTGAGAATCATGGGAATGAGCACAATCGTGTTACCCAGCAGAATTGTCATCATTGCCTGCCACCAGTTCATGCCGGCTTCTATAAATCCGCCGGCCAGCGTGTACGTGGTGATGACAACGCTCATGCCGATCCAAAGCGCCGCGATGTTCCAGGTGGACCAGGTACGCTCTTTGATCGTTGTCGGGGCCAGATCTTTGTTCCAGAGCGGACTAGAAGAAACATCTTTGCGCAATTCTTCAAAGTCACGCTGCGTAAGAGCAACGTCTTCAAGCTTGGCTTCAGTTGTCATTTGATTGGCTGCCTGTTTCTGAATGCATGAACGCGTCTCATCATTCAGGTGAACCTACTGCAAAGCGAAACTGACACTGACACTGGCGGTGACTGTAATTTGTCCGAAAGCAATTGCGCCTTCGCTGGCGGATGCTTCGCCGGCTTGGCTGGAAACCTGGGCCATCGCATTACTACCGTAGCCCTGGCCCCCCCAAAAACTGTAGGGAGAATACCAGCCGCCGCCGTATTCGGAAATGCGGATCGCTGGTCCCACCTGCCGTCCTAACTTGCCGGCGAGGAGGGTCGCTTTCTCCTTGGCTGCTTGAATCGCCATTTGACGCGCATGGTCGCGATGCTTTCGCAACTCAGTGGTGCGAAATTGGATGCCATGGACATGATTCACCCCGCCCTCGAGAGCCCGCGTTAGCAACTCCTCAAACTTGGCGACGTCGCTTAGCGTGACGGCGATGTTTTTGCGGACGCGGTATTCCAACCGCGTTGTTCGATTTTCGTCGCGCAGTTCGTGTTGCCACGGCTCAATGCTGATGAAGTCGGTTTGTACGTACTTAGGATCGATGCTTAGGTCCTTGGTTAACGCGAGCAGCTTCTTGACGCTTTCGTCATTTCTGGATTTAGAAACCGTCATATTCGGATCCGATGTCTCAACACCGAACATGATAAAAACCTGGTCGGGAACAACCTTAACATCGGCTGAACCCTGAACGTCGACCGATGGTGGCTGCTGTGCATTCTGCGCCGCAACCCCCAGCGGTAAAAGCAACAAACATAAGACATGCGGTAATAGTTTTGGTCTCGTAAAACATGCCATCGCTGAATTCTCCTCCGAAAACAGATGGGACTACATCGCTACACACGTGCCCCGCTTCAGAAACTGTCCATCGCCGGGTTTGCCTTTGTATTCGCCGTTTTTGATCACGACCTTGCCGCGCGAGAGCACCGTTTCTACAACGCCCTTAATCTTTTTACCTTCGTAGGTGTTGTAGTCGACATTCATGTGGCTTGTCTTTAGGCCGAGTGTCTGTTCCTTTTCGCCATCGAAGATCACAATGTCAGCGTCAGAGCCCACGGCGATGGTCCCTTTTTTCGGAAACAGGCCAAACATCTTTGCAGCCGCAGTGGAAGTGAGTTCGACAAAGCGATTAAGGCTGATCCGGTTTTCCACGACGCCGCCGTTGTAGATCAACGGAACGCGATTTTCTACGCCGGGCGCGCCGTTTGGAATCTTACTGAAGTCGTCCCTACCGAGTTCTTTCTGCTCCTTCATGCAGAAAGGACAATGGTCCGTAGAGATAACTTGCAGATCGTCCATCTTCAGACCTTTCCACAACTCTGCCTGGTTTGCTTTGTCGCGTAGCGGCGGCGTCATCACATACTTCGCGCCTTCAAAGTCGTCGCCGTAATCATCAATCGATAGAAACAGATACTGCGGACAGGTTTCGGCGAAAGCCGGAATGCCACGGTCGCGCGCCTGACGCACCTGGTTCAACGCATCAGCGCAGGAGAGGTGCACGATGTAAACAGGGGACTCCGCCATTTCCGCGATAGCGATAGCGCGATGGACTCCCTCTGCTTCGGCGATGGTTGGGCGAGTTAACGCATGATACTTGGGCGCTGTATGACCCTTCGCCAGCGCGTGCTTAATGATCTCGTTGATGACGATTCCGTTTTCCGCGTGCATGCAGATCAGACCACCACGCTCGCCCGCCGCGGACATGGCGCGGAAGATGGTGGCGTCGTCAACCAAAAACACACCGGGATACGCCATGAACATTTTGAAACTGGTAATCCCTTCATCCATCGCGGTGTGCAATTCCTCAATCTGGTTGTCCTCGAGTTCGGTAGTGATCAAATGAAAGCCGTAGTCGATCGCCGTTTTTCCTTCGGCTTTCTTATGCCAGTTGTCGATGCCCTGGATCAGAGATTCACCCTTGTATTGCACGGCAAAGTCGATGATCGTGGTGGTACCGCCGTGTGCGGCGGCGCGCGTCCCGGTAAGAAAATCATCCGACGCTTCAGTGCCGCCAAAGGGCAGTTCCATGTGCGTGTGTGGATCGATGCCGCCGGGTATAACCAGTTTGCCGGCCGCATCGATCATATTATCGGCTTCCATTTCCAACTTTGCGCCGATGACGGAAACCCGCTCACCTTCGATCAGGATGTCGGCTTTGTAGTCGTCAGCCGCAGTGACGACGCGACCGTTTTTGATTAGGGTTTTCATAAGGGTGCAAAGGTAAAAGAAAAGGGCGGCTAATTCAAATTGAATTAGCCGCCCATATTGTTATTGCGCGTGCGGTCGCGTTCTATTCGGCCAACTCGGAAGTCAAAATCGCGCCGCCCAAGCTTGGTAATGTGGCCACGATCTTGAGTACCTTGTGCGTGTCCTTGGCGATCCAGACGGTCTGTTTGTCAGCATCGTTGTCCGCCGAAACCAGTTCAACTTTGTAAGCAGTAAACGTACCAGCCGGCACCGTTACCGATTCCTCTCCGGCAAATTTCAAACTCTTCATCTCGAGTTTTTGGGATTGCACGTTGAAGTTTCGCAACGTCGTCGCATAACCAGCAGCTAACGGCAACCGCCCTATGACCTCATAGGCGCCGGCTCCGTCGCCGAGGATAACGCCACCAACATCGACGAGGACCGGTTTTGACTGGCCATTCATAGTCATGGTGCCAGTAGCTTTGTTGTCCTTGAAGTCAATCTCAATGGCCATCGGACCCTGCTTGATCGAACGGTGCTTGAGAGCAAGCGTTCCTTTCTCAATCGTGGAAACGTCGAGAATCTGCCCCTGAGGAGTATCGGCGGTTTCAGTCACAAGCCAGCTTGCGCCTGCATCGTTGATTTCCGTTTTAACGGTCAACGGAATTGTCTGTGGTCCCAGGGCGATTGATGCTTTGTAATTGAAAGTGCCCGGTTGCAGGTCGCTCGTCGGCTTGGCATCGGCAGTCGGTGCAAGTTTCTTCGGCAGCGACACCGTTTTCACGTCAACAGTGATTTCCTTCAATCGTTGAGTTACTTCAGGCGTCATACTTTCCTGATAACGTCCGCCAAGGTACTTCGCCAAAAATCTCTCAGAAGCGGCAAAGACAGCCATGTTGTTTACTGGCCGCGCAAAGCCGTGGCCTTCGTCAGGCGCCACTACGTACTCGACCGGAAAGCCGCGATCGCGAAGAGCAATCACTATCTGATCGGCTTCGCGTTTGTTAACGCGGGGATCGTTAGCGCCTTGAATCACGAGCAATGGCGTCTTGATCTTGTCCGCAAAGTTTAGCGGCGATTGTCGTTCCATTTGTGCTCTGCCTTCAGGCGTGGCGGGATCGCCCATGCGCGCGTAGAAGAGTTTACGAATGGACTCCCAATACGGAGGAATCGTCTCAAGCAGTGTGATCAGATTCGAAGGCCCAACGATGTCGACCGCGGCTGCATATAGGTCCGGCGTAAAGGTCACCCCGGCAAGCGTGGCATAACCCCCGTAGGAGCCACCCAGGATGCCCACGCGTTTCGGATCGGCGATGCCCTCCGCGATCAGATATTTCACCCCCCAGGTTAAATCGTCCTGCATCTTCTCGCCCCACTGCTTATTGCCGCCATCGAGAAATTTCTTTCCATAGCCGGTTGACGCACGGAAGTTAGGCTGGAGCACGGCATAGCCTCGATTGGCGAGGAACTGCGCAATACCGTCGTAACCCCACGAATCTCGTCCCCATGGACCACCGTGCGGCAGAATAATAGCCGGCAGGTTCTTTGCCGGACCTGTCATTTTCGGCAAGGTCAGGTAAGCGGGTATCTCGAGACCATCTGACGATTTGTAACGGACCGCCTTCATCGGCGCCAGGTAATCGCGATTGAGTTTCTCGCGAATACGATACTGCAGCGTCAATTTCTTTGTTTGGCGGTCGAAGAGATAGCGCTCGCCGGGTTCTGTATCGCTGTTGGCAACAATCAACCAAAGGCGCTCGTCCTTAGTGCTTGAGCCCATGCCAATCTCGCGTCCGAACAGCTTTTTCTTCAGCAAGTTGTAGTCAGCTTCGAAATCCTTGTCTTTCCAGTAGATTCGTTCACGGTCGTCCTCGTAGCTGGTGGCTATTAAATCTTCCGTGACTTCTGAGAACGAGGCATTGCCAAAATCGACGCGTTTCAGCGGATCGGATTCAACCAGCTCTTCTTTGCCGGTGGCGGGATCGAAAAGTACTAGTCTGGTGAGATCGATGTCACCTTTGTTCGTTAGAAAGTAAAGGCGCTTGCCGTCCTTGTGATAACGGACAGGTCCGCAACTCTCAAAAACATTGCACGAATAAACTTTGGTGAAGGCATTGTCATCGACACGCAACACCTCGGTGTCGCCGTTGTCAGCAGAGCGTGTGGCCAGGCGCAATTGATCTTTGAGATCGAAAACCCAACTGGTAATGCGTTCCGTATTCTTTCGCACCAGTGTCTTTCCGCCGGTTGAGATGTTGATTTTGTAGAGATCGTGCCAGGCCTTGTCGCGATCGTTGAGGCCAACGTAAATCGCATCAGGTTCCGTGCGGGGCACTGCGTAAATGGCAGCGCGGACGTCTTTCATATCGGTTAAGTTGCGTGCGGCCGGCACGTCTTGCCCGGCCGCCGGGCTCTCTGCGGGATTAACGGCGTAGACGAGATAGTTTTCGTCGCCGGCTTTGTCCTGCGCAAAGAGAATGTATTTGCCGTCGCGGCTCCAAAAGTATTGCGTGACGGGACGCTTTGTGTCGGCCGTGATGGGTTTAGCGGAGGTGAATGGCTCTTCGGTGCGCTTGACCCAGATGTTGCGCGTGCCTTTGAGCGGCTTGATGAAGGCGATGAATTTGCCGTCGGGCGAAATTTGCGCACCCGAAATCTCGGGGTCGCCAAAGAACAATTCGCGATCAATTAGCGGTGGAAGTGTATTTGCTTGTCCAAACGCCGGCCGCAACGAAGCGGCGACAACCAGACCACAAATAAGAGCAAAAACGAAAGCGAGCGAACGCCGGTTAAAACTCAGAAATGTCATAAAACCTCTTTCAGTTGGTTAAAGGAATTGAGAGTTAGCAAAACAGTACGTTAATACGTGTAGCGAAGGCTTAGAGTTTCAGGAATCGGAAAGGACGGCCTTGTCTCGTTTCCGCGGGAACGATCTGTGACTCCTGATGACCTTAGTATAAATTTCCTTCCCGTTTGCGGCCGGTGTAATCGACGTAAACAACTTTCAACTCCGTGTAGAAATCCAGTGCAGTCGATCCCTGTTCACGGTCGCCGATGCCGGTACCTTTGATGCCGCCAAAGGGAATGTGCGCTTCGCCACCGGTAGTTGGGGAGTTGATATGCGTCATGCCCGTTTCGATTTCATCAACAAAACGGAAGATGCGTGGGGCGTCGTTGCTGAAGATTGAAGACGAGAGGCCAAATTCGGTGTCATTAGCCACTTGCATGGCTTCATCAAAGTTCTTGACGCGCTGTACCGACAATACCGGGCCAAAGATCTCTTCACGCGCGATGCGCATGTCCGGCGTAACATGATCGAAAACCGTTGGCTGAACAAAAAAACCTTTGTCCAGGCCATCACCCTTAGCCCGCGCACCGCCGCAAACGAGAGTCGCACCATCCTCACGGCCAATGTCGATGTACTGCAAAACCGTTTTGAACTGGCCTTCATCGACGCTCGGCCCCATCTCGGTTTTTGCATCCATGCCGTCGCCGATTCGCATTGACTGCGCGCGTTTACTGATACGGTCCACGAATTCGTCGGCGATGTCGTTTACAACAACTGCGCGGCTGGTGGCAGTGCAACGTTGTCCCGACGAACCGAACGCGCCCTGCGCGGTAGACTCAACCGCCAAATCCAAATCAGCGTCTTCAAGAATCACCACCGGGTTCTTGCCGCCCATTTCGCATTGCACCTTCGCGCCGCGCCGCGAAACCTCTTCGTACATACGAATGCCAACCTGATTGGATCCGGTGAAGGAAACGGCTTTCACCGCCGGGTGGTTAATGATTTCATCGCCGGCTTCTGATCCCGAGCCCAGAACCAGGTTCAACACTCCGGGCGGTATTCCAGCCTCCGCAAAAATTTCGACGATTCGCACCGCGGTCGCCGGCGTCAAAGTGGCCGGCTTGAATACTACTGCGTTTCCGGCAACAAGCGCTGGTGCAATTTTCCAAACGGGAATGGCTACGGGAAAATTCCACGGCGTAACGCAGCCAACTACACCCAAAGGTTGTTTGATGGTGTAGGCGAAATTTGCCGGCAGCTCCGACTGAATCGTTTCACCGTTCATACGCCGCGATTCACCGGCGCAAAACTCGGCAACATTGATCGAACGCTGCAGCTCGCCGCGTGATTCGGCGACCGTCTTACCTTCTTCGCGAGTCAGGATTCTGGCCAATTCTTCTTTGTTGTCTTCAAGCAGTCGCGCCGCGCGCGCAACAATGCGGCCGCGAGCCGGCGCGGGCGTACTACGCCACCCGGGAAATGCTGCAGCCGCGGCTTCGACCGCGGCGCGCGCTTCTTCGCGCGTAGCTTGTTTCACTGTGCCGATGATGTCATCGGTGTTGGCGGGATTAATATTTGAAACAGTGCGGGATGAAGCTGATTCCACCCACTTGCCGTTGATGAAGTTGCGATAATTATCCATTATTCGTTTTGTCCGACAAGATCCAGGATGCGCTGATCAATTGTCTTCGACGCGTAGCGTCGGTATGAGCTTAGCCCGGCGTTTTAACGCCGGGATCAAGTTCTTCTTGCTCTCTTCGCGTAGCGACGATTAAGTTCGGGGCTGGTTCAAGCGTCGCTAAGCGACGCAAACACTTCCTTCACCGTTCCCGGTCTTCAAAGGCCGGGCTAAATTCGTGTCGGCGCTACGCGTTGAAAGCCTAAAAGCGACCTATGCGGCTTAGTTGATCTGCGGCTCTGATCGGCGTCTGACTATTGAAAGTCTAAAAATGACACGTCAAACTGAAGTGGTTGAACCTGCAGACAAACCTCAGCTTGTTTAACCTCTTATGCGGATGACTCTAACAAAACCGTAATATAACATAGGCCATCGAACATGACAGCCACCACCCAAGACGCCAACGTGAGTGAATCGCAGAGCTCGCCGCGAAACCTCAGCCAGCTATTGAGACAGCGCGTTGCCGCAGCGCCGCAAAAGGATTTTCTTTTTTCAGAAGCCGACGGCCGGCGTTTTACCTACGCGCAGTTTGAGCAGGCAGTGAATCGCGCTGCCAGTCTGCTGCATTCCCACGGCGTCGGCAAAGGACATGTCGTGAGTTTGTTAATGCCCAACAGCGTGGAGTACATCATTGCATACTTCTCCTGCTGGCAACTTGGCGCTCTGGCGGGTCCGGTGAATTCGCTTTTGAAAGAGAACGAGATCTCGTTTGTTCTGAATAATTCAGAAGCGAAAACCATTCTGATCCAGTCAGAATTCCAGCCGCGACTGGAAAACATTCGCAGAAACCTGCCCCACCTAAACTCGGTAATTGTATTTGACGATGAGGCAGAGGCGACGCGCGATTGTTCGGACTCGAACGCGACAAACCGAAGTTTGCCGGACATCGATCCTGATGACGAAGCAATCATCATCTACACCTCGGGAACCACCGGAAAACCGAAGGGATGCTTGCTCACCCACCGCAATTTAATCGCCAATGCCCGGCAGATCAGCCAATGGCTGCAATTTACAACAGACGAACGTCTGTTAACCATCATGCCGCTGTTTCACATGAATGCGGTTTCAGTGACAACGATGTCGGCGCTCTATGCAGGTGGCTCAACCGTAGTCAGTCCAAAGTTTTCTGCAACCCGCTTTTGGCAAATCATTTCTGATTACGAAATTACTTCGTTCGGTTCGGTTGCGACCATGCTGTCGATGCTGCTCAGCACCTACCCTGACGGCGTGCCGGCGGGACTCAAAACAGATCAGCTTCGCTTTGCCATGTGTGGCTCAGCGCCTGTGCCGGCGGAAGTGATGCAGCGTTTTGAGGCAACATTCAACTGCCTGGTTATCGAGGGTTATGGACTTTCCGAGTCAACCTGTCGTTCGACTTTTAACCCGCCAGACGAGCGGCGCCGGGCTGGTTCCTGTGGTGTTCCAATTGGAAATGAAATGCGCGTGGTTGACGAGGATGATAACGAAGTGAGCGATGGCGAACTCGGAGAGATCGTCATGCGCGGTGAAAATATCCTGAAGGGTTATTACCGGAACGAGGAAGCGACCGCGCTGGCGTTTCGCAATGGCTGGTTTCATACCGGTGACATTGGTTATCGCGACGCGGAGGGCTTTTTCTACATCGTCGATCGCAAAAGCGACATGGTCATTCGCGGCGGCGAGAACATTTACCCACGCGAAATTGACGAGGTTCTTTATCAGCATCCGGCCGTTGCGGCGGCGGCAACGATTGGGGTGCCCGACAACCTTTACGGCGAGGAAGTTGCGGCGTTCATTGTATTGAAAGAGGGAAGGGAAGCGACTGAGGAAGAGATTATGGCCTTCTGTCGCGAGCACCTGGCAGATTACAAGAGTCCAAAGACGATTCGGATAGTGGACAGCATTCCCAAGGGTCCCACCGGAAAACTCCTCAAGCGCGAGCTGGCCAAACAGTTTCAGTCGTCCAAATGATTTACGCCTGCGTAAGCCGCATGGTTGTGTTGTGCCGCGAGTGACGCAGCCGGTCCATCAGCCAGCCACCCAGCAGCCAAAGCGCACAGAAAGAAATCATCAGCAGCGAAAACCATTTGCCGTAGATCCCATCCGGTGAAACTTTCTCTGTCGCGGTGTGGAGCATCTCGCTGTTGGGCAACAGCCCCGCTTCAGAAAACTCGTGGAAGGAGTAGATGCCAACCTGGACCATGAAGAGTAACAGAAAGATTCCGGTGACCTGAAAAAACCTACGGATGTTAATAAGATGGGCAAACCTAATCCAGCCCCAGGCAAACAGACCAGCGGCACAAAGACCCAGCAGCGCGCCTGTCAATAATTGTTCGCGAACTTGCATCAACATCAATGCAGTTTCCATCCCCTCACGCGTGATCATCAGAAAAGTAAAAAGAAAGACACCCGCGAATGCGGCCAGGCGCGAAGTGCGCGACGACATCTGGCCCAACCGTTGATGCATCCGCTCGCGCAGCTTTGGTCCGGTGCGCCACATGTGAATGACAAGTGTACCCACCATGATGATCGCTACGACACCGAGAATCCCTTCCCGCAGCGATTCGTTTCCAAGAAACTGTCCGATGTAAGCGCCCGCATTCGAGCCGAACAAGCGCTCCACTCGAGGTTGGTCGACACCGGCAGAGAGCAGGTAACCCAAGCCCGCACTGGCAGAGAGACCGGCGGCAACGGCGATGTACACAGCCGAACTGAGCCCTTTCGCACCTGATTTTTTTAGGTAGGTAATGATCACGGCGACCAATAGAAATGATTCGAAGCCTTCGCGCAAAACGATAATGAAAGAATTAAGCATTGTGAGTTGAACTTTCCCGAAAATTTCTGGCAGGCACCGACCACGCGGGGAATCCAGCCAAAGGCAGTATAGTCTAATTGAAAACAGTTTTCAATTTCATAATTCGGGGGAGGGTTGCGCGGATTGAGTAAATACCCTTACTGCCTGGTAACTGGAAGGATGGCGAGATCGGCGCGAATGGGGCCCAATCGAGTTACGGCGGTAAGACGCAGCGGCAGCCGGCGCGAGTCGTCACTGATCCAGGCGCGCAACTGGTACTTGTCGCCGTCCGCATCGTCTGTGGTTAGTGAAATCTGGATTGCCGGAATTGTCTGTCTGCCCAACTGCAAATCCTCTTTGCGGAGTGCGGTGATGAAAAGCGTCTTCGGTTTGTTTTCCACCAGCATGGAAATCGCGCTACGTCGCGGTGGCGTCAGATTAAAAGTTCGCAGTGCGTAAAAGAAAGACAGGTAGTCGTGCGTGCCTACTGGAATCTCGATTCGATCGCCCTTCTCGGAAACTGCCGCGCCATGATCCTGGTTGATTGCCAGTTTGCTGGTGAAGTGGCGTCGTCCTTCGTTCAGACTAAGCTCCGTATGAAAGGGAAGCAGCGTTTTGGGATCGACATAAGAAGTGACGACATCACTCGCAAAGAATAAGGCTTGAATCGCATTACTCGTTTGGGCGTTCACGGTAAACAACAAACCATCACGATCAAAATATTTTGAGCGAGCACGCACTTGAAAGTTGGCGGTAGCAGCCGGCGCGGTGACGTTGGGTAGATAGACTTGATAATTCAACTGTTCGCCAACTTTGAATGGCAGGCCCGCGAGCGAAGCGTCATTCTCGACTGACGCACTATCACCGGCAGGCGGTGCATTATTTCCTGCCCGCGTCGGGGCAATGACACCTGGGGGTTGAGTAATTGGTGTGATGGTCGTCGGCGTTGGGCCAGCGACGGCAGGCACTGGTGGTGTTGCCACAAATTCTGAGCCCGCTAGTTCAACGCGAATGTCTCCGGCCGAATGGCGCGCAGTTACCAACACCGGTACGTGTCTTTGATCGTCGCTAAAATATAGCTTGATGCCATATCCATTAAGCTGCGAGTTGCTTTTGAAGCGCAAGCGGCAAACGATGGTGTTGAAAGAACCAACGTTAGTCTTGACTGCTTCGTTTTCCATGACGCGTACCTCCGCGTCGTAAGAGTCGTTTCCGTTGCGCACCGTAATGAGGTAGGTCGAGCCCGGGGTAAGCGGCAACGCTCGGATGCGATAAATCGACGATAAAAAATCGTAAGTGCCGGGAAACCCACTCGTTCGTGTCGGCGGCAGCGCGGCGACACCTGCAGGTTGATTAAAGTCGGCTGAGGTGTCGGATGTGCGCGAAGCAGCACGAACAATCTCCTGGCCGCGGAAGGGCGTACCGCTTACAGGATCGATATAGGTGATGTAGTCGTTGTTTACCGCGAACAGCGCGGCGTTGACCATTCCCGTAGTTTCGATATGTCCTTTTAATTGAATTGCCTCGCGGCCAAAAAAGTTTCCCCGGGCAGCGACCAAAAGCTCTATGTGGGCCGCGCTAACGAAGTTTGAAAAGGAAACGTTGTAGGTCAGGCGTTCGCCGACACGATAAGGAGCGGGCGAGAAAGGCTGAGATCCCTGGCCATTTGCGACCTCGTTGCCTGGCGGCAGCGCTAGCGCCGCCACAAGAACAAACAAACTAAAAATAACAAGCGGTTTCAACCTTTGGTTCACTCCCTGAATGATAATTCAAAACGCGGCGAGAGCAAATGCCGCAACCTTGTGCGGGTTAAACGCGGCAAGCGGGCCGTAGTTCCCTCGTGTTCAAACACTCGTGGCCGTGACACTCTTCTGCATCTCTTCAAAGATTTGTTGCGCAGCTCGCGCGGGATCCGGTGCGGCGATAATTGGGCGACCAACAACAAGGTAATCGGCGCCCGCGGCGATAGCATCGCGCGGCGACATGACTCTCGCTTGATCATCATTCCCTGAAACGGCCGGTCGCACACCTGGAGTCACGACAACGAAGCCGGCTTTTGTTACTTCGCGAACCAGCGTTACTTCGCGGGCTGAAGCGACCACCCCGTCCAAGCCACTCTGCGCCGCGAGTTGTGCCAGCCGACGGACCATCTCAGCCGAATTTTCACGCAACCCAACCTCGCTGAGGACCGCATCATTGCTGCTTGTCAGTATGGTCACGCCGAGAACAACGGGACGCACGAAACCTTCGCGCTCAGCACATTCACTCACGGCCGTCGCGGTGCGGCTCATCATCGGGCTGCCGCCGGCAGCGTGCACATTGAACATAGAAACGCCGAGGCGCGTAGCTTCGACTCCCGCCGCGGCCACGGTATTTGGAATGTCATGAAACTTTAGATCCAGGAAGACCTTCTCGCCGCCGCGAATGACCTCGCGCACTAGTTCAGGGCCGGCAGCGGTAAAGAGCTGAGACCCGATCTTGAACATGCCTGCGATACCGCGCAGCGAAGCCACCAGAAGTCGAGCGTGGTCCGCAGTTTCGACATCGAGCGCGATGATTAATTTGTTGTGCACAGCGTTCATTTGGCTTGAAGCCAACTCGTAATCCCTAGTCCGCATAATCAGCGGCGCGACATCCTACGGCCTCATCGAGTGAAACGAAACCCTCGCGTGAGACAATCCGACGCAATCCTTCATTAATATTTCTAGCGATTGCCGGCCCTTCATAAATAAAACCTGTGTACACCTGAATCAAGCTGGCGCCCGCGGAAATCACTTCCCATGCATCGCTAGCATTGAAAATTCCACCGACACCAATGATAGGCAGCGTACCACGGGTCAGTTTAAAAAGCGTCGCGATTACTTTCGCGGATTGAGGCCGCAACGGCGCACCGCTCAGTCCGCCTTCACCAAACGCTTTTACTTTGTTGGCGCTTGATCGCAGACCGGCGCGCTTAGTGGTGGTGTTAGTCGCTATCAAACCCGCCACTTTGTTCCGTTCGACAACTTCAACCACCCGCTGCAAATCATCCTTTTCCAGGTCTGGCGAAAGCTTAACTAACAAAGGCAACAACGTGGAACGTCCGGTTTTGTTTGCTAGTTTGTCATTTCGTGTTTGCAGCGCCTGCAACAAGGCATCCAACTGATCGCTCTGTTGCAGTTCACGAAGCCTTGCGGTGTTTGGCGAGCTTACGTTCACTGCGACGTAGTCGGCAATAGGATAGACAAGTTCAAAGCTTTTCAAGTAATCAGCAACTGCATTTTCGAAATCAACTACCTTACTTTTGCCAATGCTCACACCAAGGATGCAATCAGGTTTGTTCGCTGCAACTCTTTTGACGAAGTCAGCCGCACCTTTGTTGTTGAAGCCGGCGCGGTTGATCAGCGCCTTGTCCAACGGCAGGCGGAATAACCGCGGGCGTTTGTTTCCGGGTTGCGGATGAAAAGTAAGCGTGCCCGCTTCAATGAAACCAAAGCCGAGAGCAGCGAGACTTGAAAGTGCAATTCCATCCTTGTCGAAACCCGCTGCAAGTCCAACCGGGTTGTCGAACGTTAAGCCAAACCTGCGCAGCTTGCCGAAGGGGCTGCGCCGATAACGATCACCGGCGAGCTGTTTTGTAAGTTTCGAACTAAAAGAAAGGGACGTGAGTGCTACTTCGTGCGCCGTCTCGGCCGGCAAGCGAAATAGTATCGGTCGCAGCAATGAGCGATAGATCATTGGAAGAGTGACAGGTGACAAGTAATAAGTGACGAGCGAAGCTCATTGTATCTGTTTGGACCCGATGCCTCCACTCTGGCATGTTATGAGTCCGACAGCGTAAAGAATAGGACGCTTGTCCCATGTCACTTGTCACTGTTTACTCGTTCTTGTTAGTATCCGCCGCAATGGATTTCCTGGAAAAGGCGCGCATCATGGATAGTCCGCGAATCAATCGCGCGCTTGCCCGACTTGCTTCCGAAATCGTTGAAGAAAATCATGGCGCCGGCGATCTTTATCTGGTTGGCATTAGGCGTCGTGGTGTGCCGCTGGCCGAGCGCATGGCTGATAAAATTGCCGATTTGGAAGGGGACCGGCCGCCGGTGGGCGTGCTCGATATCACACTTTATCGCGATGACCTTTCGACAGTGGGCGCTAAGCCGATCGTCAATCGCACCGAGCTACCAGGCGATATTGAAAGCCGCAACATCGTTCTAATCGACGACGTCCTGTACACGGGCCGCACAATTCGCGCAGCGCTGGACCAGTTGATTGATTATGGCCGTCCGCGGCGTGTGCAACTCGCCGTGCTGATCGATCGCGGCAAAGAGCATCGCGAATTGCCTATTCAGGCGGACTACATTGGTAAGTTGGTGCCCACGAAAAAGAGCGAGATCATTAAGGTGATGCTACAGGAATTTGACGAGGAAGAAGGCGTGGTGATCGTCGAACGACCGGCGACGGAGACTACTTGAAACCAGCGGCCAGCGATGGCCGCTTTTTTATAACGTAAGTAGCATAGACTTTTAGTCTGTGTGATGGCTGAGGAGGCACAGACTAAAGTCTATGCCACAACAAAACGCTAAATGACGTTTACCCGTAAACACTTGCTCGGAATCCGCGAACTCGAGGCGGGCGAGATCACTCATTTGCTCGACACAGCCGAATCGTTTCGCGACGTGTCAAAACGCGAAGTCAAGAAAGTTCCGGCCCTGCGTGGACGCACGGTGATCAACCTCTTTTTCGAATCGTCAACTCGCACTCGTACTTCGTTTGAAATTGCAGCCAAGCGTCTTTCAGCCGATGCGATCAATATCAGCGTCTCGACGTCCAGCGTCAGCAAGGGCGAAACGTTACTCGACACGGCGCGAAATCTGGAAGCAATGTCGCCTGACTGTATCGTAGTCCGTCATGCAATGGCGGGCGCGCCGCATCATCTCGCGCGAATGGGCAATGCACCGATTGTTAATGCAGGTGACGGCTCGCATGAACATCCCACCCAGGCTTTGTTGGATGCATTGACAATTCGCGAACACAAAGGGCGCATTGAAGGATTAAGGGTGGCGATAATTGGTGACGTGCTGCATTCGCGCGTGGCCCGTTCGAACGTCCATCTGCTAACAAAACTGAACGCTTCCCTGAGTATCGCGGGTCCGGGCACGCTCGTCCCGGATGAATTTGCCGAGCTGGTGGATAACGGTCTGCGTGTAGAGCGGAGACTTGAAGACGCCATCGAGGGCGCGGACGTCGTAATGATTCTGCGCATACAACGTGAACGGCAGCAGGAAGCTTTCTTTCCTTCAATGCGTGAATACGCAATTCATTATGGATTACACGTGGACCACCTGAAGCGAGCGGCGCCGGACGCAATTGTGATGCATCCGGGACCAATGAATCGTGGTATCGAAGTATCTTCTGAAATCGCCGACAGCAGTCGTTCGCTGATTCTGGATCAAGTAACAAACGGGGTGGCAGTGCGCATGGCCGTGCTCTATTTGCTGGCCGGCGCGCATACCGAAACGGTAGAGAAGGGACATTGACTAAAGCAAACTGTTAGTTTGCGGTGGCGCGGAACTTCAAACTTGCAGGCAAACGGAGCTCTTACGAAAACTTGCTTAGCTACGCACGACCGCAAACTAACAGTTTGCTTTACGAAAAGCGCAAATCGAACAGTTGCGTTGTCTAATGAAACTTCTAATTACAAACGGCTATGTGATCGACCCGGCGAACGGAATCAACACCGGCAGAAACTTGCTGGTTGAAGACGGGCGTGTGGTTGGTCTATTGGAGCGTGGCGAACAGCTCCCGGAGGGCGCTGAAGTGCTCGATGCGACCGGGCTGGTGGTCGCGCCGGGCTTCATCGACATGCATACGCACTTGCGCGAGCCCGGTGCCGAGTACAAAGAGACCATTGCCAGCGGCGCTGCCGCCGCGGTGGCCGGTGGTTGGACCAGTGTTTGCGCGATGCCGAACACAGATCCAGTTAACGATAGCGCCGCGGTAACAAGATTTATCATCGAACAGGCGCAACACGCGCAACTTGCAAATGTCTTTCCAATTGGGGCACTCACAAAAGGTTCGAACGGAAAAGAACTGGCTGAGATGGGCGAGATGCGAAGCGCCGGAGTAGTGGCGGTTTCAGATGACGGCCGTCCGGTGGCGAGCGCGGGCATGATGCGTCGCGCGCTGGAGTATGCACGCGGGTTTGATCTTCCGGTGATCGATCATTGTCAGGATCCTACGTTAAGCGCGGGTGGAGTTATGCACGAAGGACACTGGTCGCTGCTACTTGGTCTAAAAGGCATGCCGGCCGCTGCCGAAGATGTGCACGTTATTCGCGATTGTGTACTGGCAAAACTGACCGGCGCGACAGTTCATATAGCGCATATTTCCACGCGCGGGTCGTTGGAAGCTGTTCGGCGCGCTAAGGAAGCGGGTCTGCGCGTGACCTGCGAAATCGCCCCACATCACTGGTCCCTCACGGATGAAGCGATTGCAGAATTCGACACGAACATGAAAATGAGTCCTCCGTTGCGCGGCCGTGATCATGTGGAAGCCTTGCTCGAGGGAATGCGCGACGGCACGATCGACGCGATAGCCACCGATCATGCGCCGCATCACGCGGACGAGAAGGCATTGGAGTTTGATGAGGCGCCGTTTGGCATCACCGGCTTGGAAACTGCTATTGGCTTGGCATTCGACCTGGTTCAGCAAGGCGTTTTAGATCTGCAGCGACTGGTCACGCTTTGCTCCACAAATCCCGCGCGGATATTTAGCTTGAAAGATCGCGGTAGTCTGACCGCGGGTGCGCACGCGGACATAACTATACTGGATCCTGCTTGCGAATGGACTTTCGATGTCAATCAATCAAAATCCAGGAGCCGGAACACTCCGTTTCACAACCGCACGATGATGGGCGCCCCAGTCGCAACCATCGTCGGTGGGCGCGTGGTCTACCTCAATCCCAACTACACCCGCATTACCGACACCAAGCAGCGCCCCGCGTCGGCGAGGTAGAAAAAGAAGTTTTCCGCAAGGCAACTCAATTTCCACGAGTGGAAGTAAATAAGATTTACCATTTGCCATTTCTCATTTGCCATTGTTTGCCAACTAAGTAGTGCGGTCATTTCATTCGGGGTGGTGCCGACTTCCCCAGGTTCATCCCTACCCTAAAACTCAGTTCGGAAGTGGCACCCTACCGCTCAATTAAGATGGGAATGGAAAATGGCAAATGATAAACGGAAAATCGTCTCTTTTCTTTCAACCTTCAAAAAAACACGTTCGCAGAAAACGGAAAACCCGCTGCGCTCTCCCCTTCGCAACGGGTTTCCGTTTTGGTCGTCTACTTACGTTATGACAGGGACGACCGATTTTGTTGGAGCCCGCCCGCGCTCTCCCCTTCGCTTGCGGGCTCCTTCGCATCGGCAACCACAAGGGTCCGCCGATCCTGTAACGCAAACCGCTTGTTTGCGACTTGAAAAAACTACCGAACATTCGCGGCAGGCAAGGAAAGCGTTTGGTTAAGAACAACGCCAAACTCAATGCCCGATTTCACGACCGCCTCGTGTCCTTTCGAGAAGACAGCCCCGGCTGCGCCTAAGCCACCGCCGACGAGAGCGCCGATTCCCGCGCCCTTACCGCCGCCCGCAATCGCGCCTATTAGTGCTCCAGTCGCCGCGCCGCCACCGATGAAAACAACGTTACGTTTTACTGCTGAACGGCCTGAAACTTCACCTTCGTTGTCGGCAGAAACGTTGTTCGTACCCACGTCCGTCAGGTCGCCGTTGATTGCGCGCGTAATTCCAGTTGGCAGTCGCAGGGAAACGAAGTGAACGCCGATGCTGCCCGCTTTGCTCTTGCGCGACGCGCGGTTAACGGTTGTTATTCGACCGACGATCTCGCTACCCGCCGGAATGACTTCGATGCCACTTGCGTAAACTGGAACAACAACAGCAGTCGTAAACTGATCGCCAACGCGCGCAGTCTCAGATGTGATTGTTTGATTCATGCGGACGCGAATTACCTGACCGGCGTTCAGGTTGTAATAAACGACTTGCGGGGCGATAGGGCGGACAACTTTGGTGCGCGTTGCGCGACGCAAACGTGGCCGGCGTTTTGTTTGGCCCAGCGCCGGCACGACTGTCGATGCGACGAGAGCCACCAGAATCATTAAGCTGATGAAATTCTTTGACACACGACTCGTGATAGCTGTTTTCATTTCGAAACCCTCTCCTCTCGTCTTCTGCAATTCCCAAGCGTTAGCGCGTCGCTTCATATCCTCATCGGAGTGTGACGACGCGCTGCGAAAGTTACTTGAGCAATGACTGTGCCATCTGCGCACCGCGGTGGACACATGCTCGAACCTCAACTATTGGTAGGTTTAGACAGAACGTTGGCTTGCGGAAATAAATTGTGAGGGTAGAAGTAAACGATGTGCGATGCGCACAGGGGAATGTGCACGATTTGGAATAGATTCGATTAAGGAAAAAGCTCGATTGATGAGGCGGACGGCGTAGAAAGAAAGGAACCACTCGTGCCGGAATGTCTCACAGGTTGGGAAGAGTGGTTTACCCCCGCTCGTTGAAAGCCACGCAAGCAGAGCGGGGGCAAGCCACCCTTCCCAACCATGAGACTTTGTTTCTTGAACTATTTCTTTGAGTCTCTGTGGCGCTTTGACCAAGGTTCTACTCAATCAAATCTTGGTCTTTCCTCCGGTCCGAACAGAAGTCGTTTTGCGCACTGTGTTCCTGTCCGCCCTTCATAACAAAGACAACGCGCCGTACTGCGCTAATGTCATTCAACGGATTGCCCTCGAGCTCGATGATATCGGCGTGAAGGCCTGACGCAATCGAACCAATTTGGTCACCCATACCAAGTGCCTCCGCGTGGTTTAGGTGTCGTCATCGGCAATGCACAATCAGAACCGCGTGCGGTAGCCACCGGATGCCAGCATTTAATGTTTGAAAGGCCGGAACGCCTCTATTCTAATGTTGACCCAAGCCTCCACTCGCTACCCGCTGGCGGTTCCGGATTAGTGCGTTACCCATTCGATACTCGCATCTGACCCCGGTTGGTTGCGAATGATCGCTTACACTCCCAAATGCGCGGTGATGTCATTTTGTACCACTCCGGTACATCGCCGTCGCACGCTGAATTCTTCGTGAGCACTCTCCCTCACTAATCAATTCGCACCGGCAATATTTCTTCATCAATAACACTTGGCCCTTCAATTGCTTTCGTTTTTCTGAATTTTCAAAAACTCAGAAGCATTCAAATGCTCCTGGAATAAAGCAGCCAGCGCCACCTTACAGATGACTAGCAGTCCGTTCACTCAATTCAAGGAGGGTTATTCATGAAACGCTTTTTTCGCAACAACGGGCTTTCCCTGGTGCTGTTTGGTCTGTTCTTTCTTGCTTTTCTATTCGGACAATCCCTCACCGGTCACCAACACGCAAATAACGAAGCCCTGGAGCACGGGCAGCCTACCGTGACTTATGTCGAGTACCTGGGTGGCAACCACTTTCTGGAAGCAACTATGGAGAATTGGGAAAGTGAATTTCTCCAAATGTTCTTTTTCATTATTCTGACAGTATTTTTGTACCAGAAGGGATCCGCGGAATCAAAAGATCCTGAGAAGGAAGAAGAAGTTGATCGCGATCCGGCTAAGTCGCGCAACAAAAAGAATGCGCCCTGGCCTGTCCGTAAGGGAGGTTGGATTTTGAAGCTTTACGAACATTCTTTGTCACTCGCGTTTCTACTGCTTTTCTTTGGATCATTTTTTCTGCACGCAATGGGCGGCGCGGGCGAGTACAACGACGACCAAAGACAACATGGGCGGGCAGAGAGGGTCACCACCTTTGAGTACATGACGACCGCACGTTTCTGGTTTGAGTCACTTCAGAATTGGCAAAGTGAGTTTCTGGCCGTTGGATCGATGGTAGTGCTTACAATATTCCTGAGAGAGAGGGGATCAAAGGAATCAAAGCCGGTAGATGCGCCGCACGACGAGACTGGGGGTTAGGAGGAGCTGGCGTATGTTCTATTGTTTCGTCGAGCGGAAAAAGGCGTGCGGAACTACTCTCGTGGGTCAACGAATACAGAACCGGGAGCGGTAGCGACTGGGTCTGCGAAGCGTGGGATTCATCGTCATTGTAAGCATTCTCGGCGATCCTTAGATCTTATTCATCGCAAGTCCGACCCAGTCGCTACCGCTCCCGGTTCTGTTTTCGTCGACCCACATTGCAAAGGGGTATCTGGTAACAGAGTTCAACAAAGCTTCTCGCCGAATTGTCTACTTCTTCGGAGGCTCAACCGCGGTCTGTTTGATCAGTTCGGCAAAGGCTTCATCGCGGGTGAAGACCATCGAGATAGGGCTTCCAGATTTTTTCAAGTACGACTTTGAACGGGCCCATGCCGCGCTGCCGCATTCCAAACTTTTCTGCAGAAGGCACGTGCCCCGGAGACACGCGCTGGATCGCTTCTCCCGCTGTAAAGAAAATAGAGAATGCGACAAGCCTCTCGGAAAAAACTTGTCACCTTAATCGCCTGTGCCCGCAGGATTTCGAAAACCTGATCGTGCCATTGATGCATCCCCTCGTGAAAAATAGTTTCCAAACCATATAGCCCTTGATTGCCTGGGGCAAACTCGAGACAACCAGGATGTCGCCCGTGACTAAATACGCCCCTGCCCAATTGGAGTATGCGGCCGCGTACACTGGAAACCCCGCCGCCGGCCACTGCAACATGTACGCGTTGGTAATGAAAGCGAGAACGTTAGTGCCGTGGCTATCTACGAGCGCCCGAATAGCCTTTTGCCAAGTCCGATTTGCGTCACGATGTTTGCTCCACCAGGCTTTTCGATAAATTGGAGCCGCACGCGCCAGAATCGCTGAGATTGCCGGATCGATTTCGGATCCGCTTAGTGACTTTGCCTCACCAGCCCTTGATAAAGCGTTAGTCAGAGCCGGCAGCGGATCGTCAAAAACAATATCCTTCTTACTTATGCCCGCTGCGTATGAGGCAACGGCTTCACGCCAGATTTGTTGTTCCTTCGTACTGAGCTGCTTGAGGCCGCGTTCCTGATCCTCAGAAGCCCCGACTACCGCTTCCCGCGTCGTATCCCTTTCCTTGTTCGACGCGCGACCAAGGACGTAAAGGAAGTGATGCAGGTTCAGCCAGAATTCATTGGTATGGAAAACGAAAATGGGGTCGCGTTTGTCTCGCGCTTTGGCCGGAAGAATGGGTACTCGTCGGAAGAAGGAGGTTGTGGCGCTAAACTCTCGATGTCGGAAAATTTCGATTGCGAAGGCAAGCGGGTTACTGACTGCGCCCACCCTGAAAGCGACATAGTGCAGAAGACGGCGGCGATCCAAACCGGGTCGAGAACTCTACGCTTCATCGATGTCCCCTTTCATTCGATGGCTCTCAACCAAAAGCGGCGTCCAGCCGCCGCACTGCAAGGAACGGCTGCTTTGGGATCGGCCGTTGGCGGTAAAAGTAGCTGTCAGCAGTCACTGAATTGAAAACAAGTAATTTGTGCCACCTCTATTTCAAAACCACCATCCAAATATTTCCTGTAGTCTTCGCATATTCGTAAACGATTTCATCTCCGGCAGGCGACCATACCGGATAACGTACATAAGTATTCATCTGGGTAAAATTTGTCAGTTGCTTTTGCTGCCTGGTGGAGAGCGAAACCCAATATATGTTCCAGATGCCTTCACGCTCTCCCGCGTAAATAATCTTATCGCCGTCGGGTGACCAGTCACATGGCCAACTCTTGCCTTTGTCATTGGTCAACTGAACTACTTCACCGCCGCCGATTGGAATTATGCAAACATGATCGTCGTCGGCCCGTTTTGCCTCAAACGCAATCCATTTTCCGTTAGGCGACCATGCGGGAAAACCCGCCAGCTCTCGATCAAACGTCAACTGCCCTGGCGAGCCACCTTCCAGTGACTCGATCCAAACATTGATTGTTCCGTCTCGGGTTGAGTTGAAAGCGACCTGTTTCCCGTCCGGCGATAGCCTAGTGACATGCGTGTATCCTTCAAAGTCGAAAAGTTTCTCAAGCTTTCTACCTTCAATCGCGAGGGAGCAAAACGCCGTGCGGTTTCCGTCTCGGCAGGCGAACCCTATGCGCTTGCCGTCAGGAAACCATGAAGGATTCCCGCTCTCCGTTGTGAGTTGATACTTATTCTTACCATCACGGTCCATTATCCAGAGTTCAAAACTAGCCCCCACACTATAAGCGAGGTAAGCGATCCGCTTTCCGTCGGGTGAGAAGGCAGGCCACGAGTTGCGCGTGTTTTTGTCCTGCGTTAGTTGGGCCGGATGGTCGCTCGCACTGGTTGCAGCCAAAGAAATCTCATTGCTCCAGATGTCACCGGAGGTCGAGAGAGCGCTGTAAACGAAATGTTTACCATCGGCCGATACAGATATTTGCCTGATGCGCGAACCGGTTGCGTCAAGAATTTTTATGGGCTCGCCGATGGGTTTGCCACTCGCGGAAACATTTAACTGTTGTATTGAGTCTCCTCTATCGGTGACGAAATAAACTGACCGGCCGTCCGGCGCATAGATAACGTCTGCAGCATTCCTCAATTCGCCTGAAAGTTTTTTCAAATCGTCGCCTTCTGCCGACATAGACCAAAGCGATGTGAGGCCAGTGTCACTCGAATCAAAAGCAATTCGTTTTCCGTCAGGCGACCAGGATGGCGCTCCGTGTCCGCCCGACGGATTTCCGGTCCGGGTGATTTGTCTCGGCTCTCCACCTGCCACGGCGATGGTCCAAATCGTAGACGGAGGGAAGGCGTTACTAACATTGAAGCCCAAATCGAATAGCGGACCCGACTGGAAGGCAATGCGGGAGCCGTCGGGTGACCACTCGGGTTGCGAACCAAAGTTTGTCAGCTGTTTCGCGGCACCGCCGGTAGTGGGAATTGTCCAAATGCCACCTCGCTTCCGGGAGTAGAACGCGATCAGTGTTCCGTCGGGTGAAAAGGCGGGTTCAAAGTTTTGCCCGCCCTCTGAGGTCAGTTGTACTTCGCGCGCGCCTGGGATCAGTTGCTCAAGGTAGATTTCAAAGCTACCCGTTCGATCAGAACTGAACGTGACTGCGTTCCCATCAGGTGAGATTGAAGGATAAAAATCCAGTCCCGACCAGGTAGTGAGCTGCACAGTCCGGCTGATCGCCGGACTCGTCTTTGTGCTGGTGCGATTGCTGATAAGCCAGAAGGCCAAAGCCGTAACCGCGAACAATGCGAACGCGATGGTGAACCACATCCGGTTCGGATTGCGCTTTGCTTTGGACGGATTACTTAAGGCTAGTGGACTCTCGTGCTTGTCCGCCTCCGTATCATTGACTTCTCCCGCAGCGGAATCTTCGCGCACCTCGGCGACGAATTGGTAGCCCCTGCCCGGGATCGTGACAATAAAACGATGCTCGTTGGGTTTCTCACCAAATAGTTTTCGCAGCGCAGACACATGTACGTTCAGGCTGTTTTCCTCGACCACGCTGTCGTGCCAAACACCGGCCATTAATTCGTCCTTCGTCACCACCTGCCCGTGCCGTCGCAGGAGGACTAGCAACAACTCAAAGGTTTTCGGCATGAGTGGGACGGATTCGTTGTTGCGCAACAAAAGACGTTTTTCCACGTCCAGCAGGAACCCACCGAACTCGTAAAAGCACGGCAAGTCCTGTTTGCCGGCGGGACTCACGACTCTTAAGGAATATTCAGGCACGTTTTAAGGTTTCTAAAAGACGTAGATCAAAATAGTCGATAACGTGCTGACCGGCAGGGAGTGAATGGTGCGGTGTCTAATGCTGAAGTTGCCTACTTCGCTAAACGTCGAACACTCTACTCCCGCCAGAAATTCCGGTCAATTGCTAGGAGCACGCTATGACCAGCACACGCTTTCTACCTAACCCGATGTTTCTTGCAATCGGTTTAGTCTGCGCGAGTATAACGACGGCGCAGGTTCCCAAAGAATCGACGAAAACCGATCCTGGAAGCGCGTCGGCCCTGACAGAACAGGCTGTCGAAAGCTCCAGCAAGAGTTGCTGCGCCGAAGCGATCGAGGGATACAAGCGCTCACTCCAGGCAACACCCAATGACGGCATCGTCTACAACAATCTCGGGGTTGCGTACGCAAATCTGAAGCGGTTTGACGAAGCTTTCATCGCATTCAAGCGGGCGATCGAGTTACGACCTGACATCGCGAACGGATACTACAACCTGGGTCGCACATACGGCGAAACCGGGCGTTACTTTGAAGCCCTCAAAGAATTGAATCACGCAGTAAAAGTGGCTCCAGCCTTTTATCTTGCGCGGGTTGAGATGTGCGGGACGGAACTCGCATTAGCTCGGAACGAAGAAGCCGTTTCTTGTTATAACACTCTGCTGAAGCTCGCGCCGCAGAATGCCGAAACGCGCTCGAATTACGGCTTCGCTTTGATCAGAACGGGAAAATACAAATTGGCGATAACTACTTTAGAGGAAACTGTCCGGTTGTTTCCCGACTACACTGGAGCCTACAGCAATCTCGGGAGTGCCTTCATCAAGACTGAGCAATATGTTAGAGCCCTTACCGTCTTGCACCGAGCGCTCGCTTTGGAACCCGAGCACGAAGCGGCTCGGTACAATATTGCGCTAGCCCACCTGGCGTTGCAGAACAAATCAGCTGCTTTGGAGCAATATGCAATTTTGAAACGCGGGAATGCGTCAAGCGCGAAAGCCCTCTATAAATTGATCTTTAGCAAGTGGATTCTTTCAGCAAAGCCTCAATAATTGCCCCTGATTTAGCCTGTTTGACGCAGATGGGAATTAGACTGCGCAGCGCTGCGCGAGGCGGGGCCAAGCGACACTTTCCATTGCCTATTGGACAAGATGCAAATAAATTTGGACGAAGCGATCATACTTGCGCTCGCTTGAGATGCTAAAGAAGTCCCACCAACATACAACTCCACAAAGATCGTTGACATAGCCCGTGCCAGCGGAGTAAAAAAAGTCACTCAATAATTCTTTCGCGCAACGCAACACGTCGATGAACTCCATCGCGATGTAGTGCGTGCCGCGGTCTTCACCAATCCCGAAGATTTTGCGCGATGTTCGGGTGACTCAGCGCAGCCGCTGACTTTTGCCTCTCGGTTCAAACGCTCCATACGATCGCGATTCGACGCGAGCTCGGCCGTTAGGATTTTCAACGCAACTTTGCGATCCAGCTTCGTATCCTGGGCCAGGTATACCTCGCCCATGCCGCCCTCGCCGATTTTTGAGCGGATCTCGTAGCGACCGAAAGTTGTGCCTAAAGAGATCATCGAACGTCTATTTGAAATCACTCATCACGACTACATCGCGTTGCTCTGGACCGCGCGAGAGTGCGAGCCACTTGCCATCGCGCGACCAATCGAAGGAGAAAATTCGATCCGACTTGAAGTCTGTCAATTGCCTGGCCGGGCTGCCATCAAGCGGCTGAATCCAGATGTTCGAAACTCCGCCGCGGTTGACGATGTAGGTCAGGGCACTGCCGTCATGCGTCCAGCGAATTGGATAAGTTCCAAAGTCCACAATCTGCGATTCGAAAATTTTCACAGGTTCGCCGCCTGCAAATGGGATGAGCGCAATCTTTGTCGTTACAGTGCGCTCGTCGAGATAGTAACAAGCGATCAATTTGCCATCCGGAGAGATCGCCGGAGCGAGCGAATACTTATCGAACTACCCACATACCATCGGGTGAAATCGACGCGCTAAGTCCCGGAGAATCAGTCAACAACTTCGCGTTACTGGCGTCCATCCGCCAAACGCCAGATTCCGTTGACCCACAACTGTCCGGCGCGGTCCTCATAGAGTGAGGACACGAACCCATTAAATGAATCGAGGTCTGCGGGGTATTGCGTAAAGCTACCGTCCTTGAAATTGAACACACCTGGGCCATATGCGCCAATCCAGAGCGAGTTGTCGCGACCCTGGAACAGCGGATAGATCTCACTAAAGTTCAGGCCCTGTGCTTTTCCATATGGCGTCACGATTTGCCGGCGGGCGCGAAACAAGCCGCTGTTATTGCTGCTAAACCAATAATTCCCTTCGTGGTCGGCGTAGCCGCTGAAGGCCTCAAAGCCTTCCGGCGTGTGCAGGCTCAAGAGCTGATTTTGCCCTGATTTCAGATCAGTCAACCACAGGCGGCCATCCGCGTCATGCGAGACGGCTTGCAGGGGATGCTCCTTTCCCCAAACCAACGCCGGCTGCGTGCCCGGCAAACCACTCCGCTCGCTATAAACCTGAAATCCGCCGCCTTTCAGTAGGCGGATTACTCGTCGAGGCGTGAAGACCCAATAATCACCCTCGACCAATTTGCCTAATGTGAGTTTATTAGATTCGTCAGGAAACATAGGCGGCATTGAGAAGGTGTAACTCACGTCCTCCCCAGGCTGGAACCTTTCGCCCGACCAACGATAAGCGCGCAACGAAAGACGCGTGTAAACCTTTCCAAGATCCTCAGGGTCGAAATGCATGTAATAGATGATCAAGTTTCCCTGTCCGTCATCAGCCAGCCTGGGGAAGATATCATTTGGCAAACCTTGCGCCTGGGTATAGGTCGTAAAGCGTCCTTGATGCCGCCGCACCACCTCGCCGGTTTCCAGCCCCGCCCACAGATCGCCATTGCGGTCTTCAAATAAACTGACGAACCGGTTAGTGGCGAGGCCCGGGCTGTTGCTCTTGTTGAAGACAGTGAAGCGCACTCCGTCAAAACGCACCAGCCCGTCAAAGGTGGTAAACCACAGGTATCCGTCCTGCGTCTGCACAATCTCGCGCAGGAGTTTTGTGGTAAGCCGTTGTCAGCCGTCCAATGATCAAAACGATATTGCGCCGCCGCCGGGGCAGCCGCGCCGAGGCATAGCAGAATCAACAACCATCCTGGGTTGGACCAGCGACTAAATAACATGTGGCAGCCGAGCGATTAGTTCTGTGGCCCAGCGGACGTGCATTTCAAATGGAAGCTAAAGATCGAAAGCGCCTAATTCTAGCCGTACTACGCTGGGCGCGCTAGATCACCTGCTTGAGATTCCCATTTGGAATATCAATATCGAGTTTTAAAAATAAGCGCACGAGGTGAGGGGACTGATTAAACCCAACGTAACTTGTCATGAACGGCGTTGCACAAAAATGTCCAAATTGATGTTTGAGAAGATCCTCCAACAGGGCCACCAGGTCCCAGCCCGCGGTAGCGGGCGAAAGCGTAGAGCCTGGGGTGGAGCGCAGCGGAACCCCAGGAACCGTTGACGAAATTATTCAAAGCCCGCGAAGCGGCCGACAGCGGCACCAATGCGTTCTCGTTATCGCATCCGCTATCGCCCGCTCCGCGGGCTCTGTAGTTTGAGGGGTTGACGCTCCTGGGGTTCCGCTGCGCTCCACCCCAGGCTTTACGCTATCGCCTGCTACCGCGGGCTGGCTTGAATTCGTCGGCGAATGACTTTTGTGCAAGTCGCCATGAACTTATCTTCGCAATGATTCGTAGAGGGTGATTATGCCAACACGCATCACGAAAACTTCGCCTCGTTTCCTGGCCCGGATGGCGGGCGTGCTTTTTCTGCTTACCATACTCGCGGGAGTATTCGCGCAGGGCTTCGTCAGCGAAAGATTGATTGTTTTCAACAATGCTGCGCTTACGGCTAACAACATACTGTCTCATAAACGCCTGTTCCTGGCCGGTTACGCCGTTTACTTGTTCGAAATGGCCTGCCAGATTGCGATGGCGGCTTTCTTTTATCTCCTGCTAAGGCCGGTGAGCAACAGCATCGCGTTGGCGGCCACATTTCTGGAACTCAGCGGTTGCATCATCAAAACCTTTGCGCGTGTCTTTTTCATAATGCCATTGTTCGTGCTGGGCGGCGCGCCCTCCCTAAGTGTGTTTAGCACGGAAGAGCTGCAGGCGTTGTCGCTCCTCCTGCTGAAAGTAAATGATCAGGGCGCGGCGCTCGCTTTGGCGTTTTTTGGCTTTTCTACAACGCTGACTGGCTATCTAACCTTCCGCTCAGGCTTCCTGCCGCGGTGGTTGGGCGCATTGTCGTTTGTTTCCGGTTTAGGATGGCTTACTTTTCTTTATCCGCCGCTCGGCTACCGCGCGTTTCCGTTCGTCGTGATCGTGGCGCTGCTCGGTTCAGTAGCAACGATCTTCTGGCTACTGGTTTTCGGCGTGAACGAAGAACGATGGAAGAAGATGCTGGGATCAGGTTTTCCTTCCGGAGTACGACCCCTTCCGTGTCGCCCTCATCCCGTTTGAAGGCGGCGAGCCCGTCAAGCTTCTCGACATCTCGCAGAAATTCGTTGGGAACCCTAGCGTGCGTTGGAATGACCGGCATTCTTATAACTCAGAATCGGAGATACGTGAAAGAGTTCGATCATGTAAGAGTGGGCACGCGCCACTTTGGCGTGCGCTGATTCACCCGTTTGAGCATTTCCTTGAATCGCAGTTCGGGCACTACTTAATCGCGATCGGATTAATGATTGCCTGCACGCCGCCGGTTATTCGCGGCGGCCCAAGGGTGAACAGGAATTCCCACGCCTGATCCCTGACCATCTCTTCGGTGTTCATGTTCTCAAGTATGTGAATGCCGTTGAGCGCCAGAAGGATCTGGTGGACCTCAAAGATGCCGGCGTCTTTTTCGAAAGGGAGCACTTCAAAGTTTGACGTGTCCGCGCCAATCATCGCTACTTCGAGCGACGCGAGATACCTCGCTCCGTCCCGGCCGAGCCCCGGGTTGACCGAGATGAAGCGCTTGTTGTCCTTGCCGATTAGCTTTAGCCAGCCAGTGTAGAAAAGCACGACATCGCCTCTCTCGATAGCCTGGATGCCTTGCCGCTTCATGGCTCCTTCGATTTCCGCCCGGTTGAACGCCGTTCCTTCTTTCACAATATCGACACCGAAGTAACCGGCCATGTCGAGCAGCACGCCACGCGTAGCAACGGCCGGAACATTCTCGATGCCCAGCTTCTTGAGGCCGTCGGCCATTGCGAAGTCGGCAGCCTTGTTGCAATTGAAATAGAGATTGTTGATACCGGCGTGGCCGAAGCCGTCAATCTGAGAACCTATGCCCACCCAGCCTGTGATGATGTCGTCGTTATAGGTCGATTTGGTAGGGCCGAGCGTGGCCCCGCCCGCCTGGCCCGGCTGCAGGACCATTATCGCGAACGTTCGCGTCCCGTATGCAGGCGTGTTTTTGTTTGTTTCGATCCCGAGTCGATAAGCCTTACCGCGAGTTACCAGCTTTGAAGCTGCAAGCGTTTTCGCCGGAGTCACATAATTAAGATTGCCGATTTGATCGCTTGGCCCAAACTTGGAAGCTGTCGCACAAGGCTTTTGCTGGGCATGTGCGCCGGCAGTGATGACAGCGAGAAGGACGCAGGCCGCAGTCAGCCTGGCAGAGTTCATTTTCATGCGCTCTTTCCTTTTTCTAGTTGTCGGAATGGAGATGGAAGACCTTGTTCATGATTTTCCATTCGCCATCGACTTTAAGCAGCGTGAAAAAATCTGTGAACCGATGGCCAGTCCAGTTGTCGAGTTCCAGCCGCACGGTGGCAACCGTCTCGACGAGATCAATGCTGGTAATGCGACCCTGCAATCCGGTTGCTGGACCATTCTTGTCATTCCAGTCAAAGAGACCCTGAATGGGCCCAGCAAACAAATCAGGTCCAATGTAACCAAAGATCGTTGCATCGGGGTGAAAGGCCAGCTTCATGTCGGCGGTGCGTCCTGTCCTGCCGCCGTTGATATAGTTCTGAACGGTATTGGTAATCGCGTCGTACTCACTCAAGTCGGTCGTGGTACTTATGATCTTTTCTGAGGCTTGCATGAACGTTTCTCCTTGTGTGGTTTACTTTTAATCTGCACAGAATGACAAGGCTTTTGACTAGCTAAGAAAAACCTACAATCCGATCCCGGTCACCCTATCGCTCGCTGATTAACGCGACGCCGTCTGGAACGACAAAACGCGAGGCTGTCAGCTTTAACGCGATTACATTGGGGGCAGCGTTTCACAGATATTTATAATGGCAGAGATTCTACTCTAGATAGCAATTCGCAGGTTGGGAAGGCCGGCTTGCCCCGCCGGAACTTTCGATTGACTCAAGTTGAATGTCGGTGCGAGTTGAGGCGGGGGCAAGCCACCCTTCCCAACCTGCGAATTCTCGTGTCTTGATTAGTTTCCTCGATCGTTTTACTTATCTGCGGCGCGCGCAGCATTACCAAATGCCGTAGCGTCGGGTAGTTGTTAACTTTAACGTTACTGCGGCAGACCAAGACGCCGGATCAAATCCTTAAAGCGAGGGTCGTCGTGAAGTGTTTCAAACTGAATTTGCCATCGGATTTCCGGTAACTTCCCATTTCGAGCTTGAAAATCTTTTTCCAACCATTCAAACGCCTTGTCCTTGTCGCCCAGCCCCACATATACGGCAGCTATATATTGTCCGATCGCTTCCTTCCGGGTGTATTTCTCTTCCAGTTCCTTTATTTTCTCGATTGCTTCTGCTCGTTTCCCTACAGCCGCATAAACAAAACCCAGATCACCGAGTGTGATTCCCGATCTACTAGTTAAGTCCACCGCCTTTTCCGCCGCCGCGATGGCTTCCGCGTTCCGTCCCCGTTTCAGATATGATAGTGACAGATACTCATAAGCGGGGCCGAAATTTGGATCGAGTTCAATTATCTTGAGACTATTTTCAATGCTCGCATCATGGTCATTTTGCAGTTGATACATTCTCGAAACATTGACACTGATCACGCTCGATAGTGCGTCAAGCTCTCGAGCCCGTTTGATCATCGCCGCCGCCTCGTCATTTCTTCCCAAATTTTTGAGGAGAATTGAATACCAATGATATGTCGTCGGATAATTCGGATTTAGTTCGATCGCCCGTTTGAATTCCTTTTCCGATTCGCCCCATTGCCACGAATATTCATTGACCGTCCCCAGCGTAGCGTGAGGTTCCGCCAATTGACCGTCAATGGCTAAGGCGCGTTCGGCATATGCTTTGGATTGTGGGAGCGTTTCACTTGTCGGAGTTCCGGCGTATTCGTTCAAAACTGCATAGCAATCAGCCAGGGCGGCGTAAGCCAAAGCAAAATTAGGATCCTTTTCGGTGGCCGCCGTTAACAGCTCGATGGCTTTCTTGAGGCCTTCTCCGGTGCGTTTGTTCCAGTAGAAGCGGCCCTTAAGATAGAGTTGATAAGCTTCGTTATCGTTGGTGTAGCGTTTGGTTATTCCTTTGTTATCAGTGCCGGAGAGTTTCACCTGCAACTTCCCGGCAATAGCCGAGGCGATTTCACGTTGGGTTGCCAGCAAATCTGACATCTTCCGATCATACTGCTCGCCCCACAATAGTTTGTTATTTCGGACATCAACCAGTTCGACGCTGATAGTCAGATTATCGCCGCGTTGGGCTATGCGCCCGGTCATCACCGCGCTGACGCCGAGTTCGCCGGCGATTGTTTTCACATCAATCGCTTTGCCCTTATAGCGCATGACCGAACTCGTGGGGCTGACTTTCAGATTAGGAAGCTGCGAAAGACGATAAATCAGCGACTCGGCCAGACCGTCGGAAAGGTAATCGGTGTCGGCAGCGTTGCTCTTGTTTTCAAAAGGCAGCACGGCGATGGAGTCAATGGCGCCCACTGTGTTGCGTGCGCGCATAAAAAGAGCAACGCCAATGCCTCCGGCAATGAGCAGCAGAACCACAATGGCCGCCGCAAGTTTATTTTGTTTAATTCCGGTGACGACGTACTCAGCGCTGGAAGTAGTTAAGGCGTGGGCCGCGCTTGTTGCCGCGGCGTTCATCTGCGAACCCTGTGTGCTCGCGCGCGAGGCGCCGCCACTCGTGCTTCGCAGTCCCGGCGCTACGCTGCGGTCAATTTCAGCATCGACGTCGAGTTTGCGGCGGAGGTTGCGCAGATCGATGAGCAAGTCTTTCGCAGTTTGGTAACGTTCGTCTTTATTCTTAGCCAGGCACTTGGCCACAATCTCTTCCAAACGATCCGGCACGCCTTCGACCAGTGTGGCAAGCGGCGCGGGCTCAGTCTCCTGGATGGCTATAATCTGCCGGTGAATATCTTTTCCCTGAAAAGGCACGCAGCTGGCCAACATTTCGTAAAGCAGAACACCGAAACTCCAGATGTCCGTGCGTTGGTCTATGCCTTTTCCGATTGATTGCTCAGGAGACATGTAACTGACAGTGCCCATCACCAGGCCGGGCTCAGTTTGCACAAATACTTTGGTGCCGGCTTCTGAATCAATCGCTTTGCTGAGGGAAGGGGCTGCCAGTTTCGCGAGTCCGAAGTCGAGTACTTTAACGATGTGATCGCGACGGACCATCACATTTTCGGGTTTGAGATCGCGGTGAGTGACGCCGGCTTCGTGGGCCGCATTGAGCGCGGCAACTATCTGAATGGCCAGATCCAAAACGTCTATTAACTTTAAGCGGCGACTGGAAAGATGTTCACGCAGCGTTACGCCGTCGATGTATTCAGTGGCGATAAAAGAACCTGAGTCCGTTTGGCCGAATTCATAAACAGTGAGAATGTTGGGATGATTGAGATTCGAGACAGTGCGCGCCTCCTGGGTAAATCGTTGCAGGCGATCTTTGTCTTTCGCAATTTCAGCAGGCACGATCTTAAGCGCCACCGCTCGGCCCAGTTCCGACGTGTCCTGTGCGAGGTACACCTCGCCCATTCCGCCCGCGCCGATTTTGGAGCGGATTTCGTAGCGACCGAGAATTGTGCCGGAAGGAATGGTCAATCTGTGGTTCAGCGGAAGGTGCTATTTAGAAACCGTACCTGCAATGGGAAAGCGCCTTATTCTACCCGTCCGAGCTTGATCTGGGTAAGCCTCACAACTCCAGTTGCCGTCGGTAATCATCGCTATCAAAGTGGCCGCGTGAGTTGCGTATCAATCCACTGGCGCCAGTCCGTCCATTAAATGCGGAACCGCGAGCGGACCGGGGTCCCCGCGCGGGCAGCCCGCGTGGGGTGGTGGTAGCGACCGGATGCTAAACACAACGTTGGTCTCGAAATCGCTCGGGACTGATGGTGCGGAACCAACCTTCGCCGTGTTCATGTTGCCGCTAAACGAACCCGACGCGCTAATCAACGCGGTGCCGTCGGCGCGACAGAAGGTGGGCGTGTCGTCAGCCTCAATGCGATTACATTGGGGGCAGCGTTTCATTTGGAGTTTTGCGCGTCGCGGTCCTGCTCAATAAAGGCTTCAGCCTCAAGAAACGCGGCCCTCATTTATGTAACCCGGCACGCTGCAAGAGCGCGTCGTATCTTGGATCGGAACGGAGCGAATCGAATCTTTGATCCGCGACAAGGTAAGTGAACTTGATATTGCGTCGCTCGAACGCCTTGTTTAGCCATTCGAACGCGCGGTCTTTTTCGCCCAACTGGGCATACAAAGCGGCTATCCAAAACTGATTGCGGTCGCGGCGATCGGCGCCAGCAAGAAGATACTCGATATTGTCTCGCCAAATGCCTTTCATACCCGATTCAGCGAACACTTTTTTGAGCCGGGGAGCATCTTCAGGGGGCACCCCTACCAGCTCTTCTTGAAACCATTTATCCTGCATTCCTTTCGCTTCGTACACTCGTGCCAGAGTTGCGTGTGCGACCGCGAAGTTGGGATCCAATTCAATAGTCTTAAGCAGTTGCTGTTCGGCTTCGTCATAACGGCGTGCCAACTGAAGAACGTCACCGACGTTCTCGTTAATGATTAGCGACAAAGGATCGAGTTCCTGTGCTTTTTTTGCTTCAGCCACGGCTTCATCTAGTCGGCCTACTATCGGCAGGAAAAGCGAGTACCTATGGTGGGCAGTGGGGTATCGCGGGTTTAGTTGGAGCGCTAACTTAAATTCACTCTCCGCGCCTGGCCAATCCCATTCGTAGCTGGCTTTTATCGTCGCAAGGGTCATGTGGGCTTCAGACAGTTGCGGATCGATTGCCAGCGCTTTGGTTACTGCCGCCTTTGCTCTGGTGTAGCCTTCATCAATGGGTACCTGCTGATACCAACCCATCGTGAACCACGAGTCAGCCAGACCCGCATAGGCCAGTGCGTAATTCGGATCATGCTCGATCGCCTGATTGAAGAATTCGACCGACTTACTTAGGCCGTCTCGCGAGCGTTTGTTCCAGTGATAACGCCCTTTCAAATAGAGCTGATAGGCCTCGGCGTCGTCCGTATCCTGCCTGGCCATTTGCCCCTGATCGGCTGGTGACAGTTTTAGACGCAGGTTGCCGGTAATCTGCTGCGCAATCTCGCGCTGCACGCTCAGAAGGTCCGATAACCTTCGCTCGTACTGCTCACCCCAGATTTGTTTGTTGTCGCGCGCGTCAATTAACTCGGTACTAATCGTGAGGTTGTCGCCGCGTTGTAAAATCCTGCCGGTCAGGATGGCCTGCACGCCAAGTTCTTTAGCTACCCTCAATGGATCGGTTTGCTTGCCTTTGTAACGAAATACAGAACTGCGAGCAATCACTTTCAGATTGGGAAGTTGCGTCAGACTATTGATGATGCTGTCGGTCAGTCCGTCTGACATGTACTCGGTGTTTGCATCATGGTTCCGATTCTCAAAAGGCAATACTGCGATTGACCGGATCGCCGCTTCCGTTTTTCGTGAAAAGAGATACATCCCCAGAATTAACGCGCCGCCAACTAACAAGACCAGCGCGATGGCGGCAGCTGTTTTGTGATGCCTGATACTGCTGACGATGTATTCCGCGCTCGAAGCTGAATGTTGAGCACTCGCAGCCGTTGCCGCCGGCGCGGCGCCGGAGATAGTCGCCGCAGCGTTGTGGCCGCTAGCCGTCGAAGTTGCGGCACGAAATTCCGGTGGCACAGTGCGATCAATTTCGGCATCCACTTCCTGTTTTCGCTTCAAGTTGCGTAGATCGATGAGCAGGTCTTTCGCCGTCTGATAGCGATCGTCACGATCTTTCGTCAGCGCCTTTGTCACAATGCGTTCGAGTTCGGCTGGAACGTCGCGCGTGTAGCGCGTCAAAGGCAACGGCGCTTTTTGCAGAATCAGAGAAATTGTTTCCGTCGGAGTTTCGCCGGAGAAGGGCAAATGGCCTGTAATCATTTCGTAGAGCACCGCGCCAATGCTCCAAAGGTCTGTGCGCGTGTCCACGTGAATTCCCTTGGCTTGCTCGGGCGACATGTAATTTGCCGTTCCCATTACCGTGCCTGCGCCCGTGTTGATCATCGCTTTGGTGGGCGCTTCGGTGTCGGTAGCTGAACCAGGTGGCTCAGTGAGTTTGGCGAGACCAAAGTCGAGCACCTTAACGTAACCATCGCGCCGCACCATGATGTTTTCCGGTTTGATGTCACGGTGAATGATGCCGGCCGCGTGTGCCGCTGCCAGCGCGCTGGTGATCTGAGTCGAGAATTCGAGGATATCAGAGAGCTTGATTCCCGCATTAATTCGCTGCCGCAGTGTTTCACCGTCGATAAACTCAGTGGCCAAAAAGCGCGCATCGCCCGCGCTGCCGATTTCGTAGATCGTCAGGATGTGAGGATGATTCAAGGCCGAGGCTGCTTTCGCTTCCTGAGTGAAGCGTTGTAGACGATTATGTTCGGAGGCGAGTGACCCGGGCAGGATCTTTATCGCAACCATGCGATCCAACGCTGTATCAACCCCCAGGTACACTTCACCCATTCCGCCCGCGCCGATTTTGGAGCGGATTTCGTAGCGACCGAGAATTGTTCCGGAAGGAATGGTCAATCTATGGCCCAGCGGAAGGTGCTATTTAGAAATGGTAGCCGGAGATAGGAAAGCGCCTCATTCTACCTGTATTAGCTTGATCTGGGTAAACTCACACTCAAGTTTACGGCGGTAATCATCGCTATCGAAGTGGCCGCACTCAGCACAGTGCGGAAAGGCTCGGCCCTTTCCGGAAGCGCTCCTCACACCCCTTTTTCCTGAGGCTGAGCCTCAGGAAAATTTAATTAACGGGAACTCAGCGGAAAGCCATAGGCATTCCGCACTGTGCGGCGGCAAGCCGCAACCAAAATCGCTCCTGACTCTTTGATTCAATACTTTAAGACTTTTTGTGCAAAGCCGCTTAGGACATGCCGTGCTCGCGCGGGATAGGAGCCATCGGTCCTTCAGGCATCGCGAGGAGTTGCTGCTCCGGCACACCGCTGCGGTACTGAGCCAGGAGGATTTCCGGATCAATTTCTACTCCCGCTGGATTCGCGGCGAAGGCGTCAGTCTGCATATAGGCGTTGGCGTCCTCGACCGAAAGGCTGTCTACCTGAAACTCCATTCGATTACCGTCGGGGTCCTGGTAGTAAAGCGATAGTGTGATTCCGTGGTGAATGCGCCAATACGGATTGATGCCCATCTGTTTGAGACGCTCGTAGGTTGCAAGCAAGTCACCCAGGTTGGCGTAAGTGTACGCTACGTGATTTACACCCGCGTTGTCCCGCGTGTCGCTGGCAACGCTATCAGGCGTGAGCACTGACAAATTGGCGAACGCGAAACGATGATGTTCGTCATCGTAGCTAAGAAAAGCGAACGCCGGGTTTTGATAGACCACGTTCGCCTCGAAGACGCTTTCATACCAGTCAATCATTTCCTCAAAGCGTCGAGTGCTATAGACAACGTGTGCAAACTTTGAAGGTCTTGCCATGTATTTATTCCTTTCGGGTTAAGTTAGGAGACTGCGCCGCGCCTTGACGTGGTTCGATCGTGCTTACGCCTGTACAGCCCGGTGAACCAGTAGTGTGTCCTCGTGCTGCACAAAGCGGATCGCCTTGCCTGCTTGAATCTTCCAAACGTGCGCGAAGTTTGCCGTGAAGCTCCTGCCGGTAGCTTTGTAAGCGCCGCTGTACTTCCCCAGCACAACGATGGTATCGGCGGCATCAATGAATTCATCGGGTACCGCAGCAAACCCGTCCCACTCTCCGCCCAGCCGCATGAAAACACCTTCGAGCACCGCGTTGGGCCCGTTGTAAGTGCCGCCATATGGGAATCCTTCGGCTTCTGTCCACTCCATGTCGGTGCTCAAAAATCCCAGCACCGCCGGGATGTCGCCCTTCGCGAATGCGTCATAAACGCTTCGAACTGAATTGAGATTGCTCACCCGTTTTTTTCCTTCCTTATTTGCTGCCTTGAGATCAGACTCCTTTGTCGCCGTTCAGGGGTGAAGATGGAAGACCTTGTTCATGATTTTCCAATCCCCATCGACTTTGAGAAGCGTAAACAGGTCAGTGAACTGATGACCGGTCCAGTTGTCGAGTTCCAGCCGCCTGCTCGCCCACGAACTCGGCGAGCTTCACGCCGTGATCGGCGGCCACCATCTCCGCCGCCTTTTCGCCAATCATGATAGGAAGTGCTTGCCAACACCCAGCGAATCGACGAGACATTGAACGCCAACCGATTCGAGCTCATTTTGCGGTCCAATGCCAGATAGCAGCAGCAAGTGAGGGGAACCAACTGCGCCCGCACTCAGAATCACTTCTTTATTTGCAAAGACAGTACTGAGCTCGCCGCGCGCGTTGCGATACTCGATTCCTTTTACTTCGATCGGTCCGGACGAATCGTCCAATAAGACTCGCCTTGCTTGTGCTCCGGTAATGATCGTGAGGTTGGGCCGCCGCTCGACCTCACCCTCGAGGAAAGCGCGATAAGTGCTCGTGCGCTTGCCCTGACGCGTGTTGGTATGAACGAGAGAAACGACACCCGTTGGTCCGCCGCGATTGCGTCCATTGTAGTCGCCGCGGGGGATGCCTGCCGCTTCAGACGCCTCGACGAATTCTCGAGCGGCTGGAAGGATCGGCGAACGCACCGAGACGCCCATCGGGCCATCACTTTTGTGCGCCGGCTCGTCGACTACGATCTCGTCGCAAGGCGTGAAAGCCTCGCTCTTCCGAAAATAGGGCAGCACCTCACCGTAGCTCCATCCGGTCGCGCCTCCTTCAGCCCAGGAGTCAAAGTCTCCGGGATGGCCTCTCACATACGCCATGTAGTTCAGCCCGGAAGAACCGCCAAGCATCTTTCCCCGCGGCACCGGAACGCGTTGGCCTCTAAGCCCGAGACCAGCTCGTCCAGGATCTGCTGTATACATCCAATCCGTAGCTGGGTTCATTTGCATGGCCGCACACGCCACCGGCATCAACTCAACATCAGGCGGACGATCGCCCGCCTCGAGTAAGGCTACACGACACGCCGGGTCTTCGGAGAGACGGGCAGCTATCACCGCGCCTGCGGATCCAGCACCTACCACGATGAAATCGAAAGACTCTGGCATGTTTTTTCTTTATCGAATATTCCTGGGTCTACCTAAAGCGATCAATCCAAAAAGACAACATACTTCGCACGGAGCCGTGATTCATCGGCAACTCCTTAATGTTCATATGTCGAGATCGCTTCCATCCACGTCGCGCGGCGCGAAGCCCTTACGTCCCGATTACGTTTGGACGCCCGTGTCCGCTCGCTTCACATTGAGCCAGATAGATCTCAAGCACAGTGCCGGCGTCGAGCACGCTCTCGACCTTGCCCTCCGCGTCAAGGTTGAGGTTGGCTCCGCGGATAGCGAACCAGGCATCGGTCACCTCTGAATTCGACGCCGGCACATGCAGCGTATGGACCGAGCCGGCAGGCTCGAACAAATATGAACCCGCCCTGTTAACCTCAGGGTATTCCAGGTAGTTCCACGAACCCTTGATCGTGAAGGCGAAGACCTCGCCCGTATGTTTGTGGCGTTGGATAGTGACGCCCGGTTGAAAGCGCACTCTGATTACCCAGAGGCCAGCCTCGACATCAGCTTGCAGTAACTGGAAAACTACACCCTCTTGATACTCGACAAAAGGCAGATCTTTTTCTGCGCGGTGCAGTGCTTCGGGAATATTCAGAATCGGTGCAAGTGCCGTAGCCATATTCTTTGTCCTTTCATTTGTGGGTCGTTAGAAAACTGAATGCGAAAGACTACTTCACCCATGCCGCCCGAAGCTTAGCTTCGAGCGGATTTCGCAGACCGAAAATGGTGCCTGAAAATGGTCAATCTGTGGCCCAGCGGCAGGTTGAACTAAGAATGCAGAACCAGGGATTGGAAAGCGCCTCATTCTACCCATATTAGCTTGAACACGCTAGAAAATCTTATGCGTCCAATAGGCAGTATAGATGAAGCCGCGAACGTCGCTTGGTAAATACCCGCGAACAATGATGAAATGCCCGCGAGCCAGTGATGAAACCACAGGAAGCGGTAATTAGAGAACTTGCGCCGACGTAATGATGAACAAATTCCGAATTCCGGAGCGAGGTAGGAGAGCCAACTCTTACTGCGCTTAATCCCATGCAAGGAGAAACAATGGAACGTAAATTAGCATCCGATTATCCGCAGGAGTTGTTGGACTTGTTTCACGAATACCAACACGGCGATATCGACCGCCGCACCTTCCTCAATCGCGCGGGCAAGTTTGCGATCGGCGGCCTGACGGTCGCGGCAATCTTCGAAAGTCTGACACCCAACTACGCGTGGGCGCAGCAGGTGCCGCCGGATGACAAACGCACAAAAGTGGGCTACGAAGTCGTTCAGTCCCCGGCCGGCAACGGCTCGATCAAGGGGTATCTGGCTCGTCCGGTAAAAGGGAAAAAGCTGCCCGTCGTGCTCGTCATTCACGAAAACCGCGGACTCAATCCCTACATCGAAGACGTCGCGCGTCGTCTCGCGACCGCTAACTTCATCGCGTTTGCGCCCGATGGTTTGACTTCGGTTGGTGGCTATCCGGGCAACGACGAGGAAGGCGCCGTCGCGTTTCGCAAGGTGGATGGAAAGAAGATGACGGAAGATTTCGTCGCAGCAGCCAAATGGCTCAAAGCGCGTCCCGATTCCAAGGGCAAACTGGGCGCGGTTGGGTTCTGCTTCGGCGGCGGGATGGTAAATCAATTGGCCGTGAGGCTGGGCAAAGATCTAAATGCCGGAGTCGTGTTCTATGGCCGCCAGGCAGGCATAGACGATGTGCCAAAGATTTCTGCGCCGCTGTTGTTTAACTACGCGGGCAATGACCAGGGCGTCAACGCGGGCATCGCGAAGTATGAGGAAGCGCTCAAGGCCAACAACAAGGTGTACACGTCGCACATGTACGAGGGCAAACAGCACGGCTTTCACAATGATACGACGCCACGTTATGACGAAGCCTCCGCGAAACTGGCATGGACGCGGACCCTCGAATGGTTCAACAAGCACCTGCGATAACAACTGATCCCAATTGTCATCAAGCCGAGGAGAACCACGAACACGCGGCTGCACAAATGTCTGAGCAAAGCCAGGCCGCGCACTTGGGGTTTCGGCAAGATCAAATAGTCGTAAGTATGATTCTCGTATTGATTAAAAAAATTATGGAATCGGGATTTAGATTTCGGAAGGGGAGTCACTTATGAAAACGATTGGTGCCCAGGGCGGGAGTCGAACCCGCACGAGCTTACCGTCAACGGCCTTGCGGGATCGAATAAGCGTAAAAGTGCGAAAGTACTTTTTGGGCGTTCCGCAGCTTAAACAGGACCTTCAGTTTGTTTAAGAGTGGCGACCAAAGGAGTTGATAAAGATCATGCGCAAACGATTTATAGCAGCACTCGTCCTCCTTATTGCGCTGGGCACAATTCTGACAGTTATCGTCGAGGAAGCGCGTTCCCGGCAGCAGCGCACTGCGATCGGACAAGTGGGTGAGACGCTGACAGGTCAAGGGGCTTTGGGAGACTGGACCACTGACGCCCCGGGGGTACGCCGGCGCATTACAGTGGCAGACTTACCTCTGCCTTATGCCACGCGCTCGGTCGACAACGGTCCTCAACTCGTGAAGCGACCGCCTAACGCCTGGCCACAAGTACCTGCCGGTTTCAAGGTGGAAGAGTTCTTAACCGGGCTTGAGAATCCCCGTCTCATACGCACCGCCCCCAATGGCGACATATTCCTTGCTGAAAGCCGGCCAGGTCGGATTCGCGTCCTGCGTGCCAGGAATGGCGCAGGCCGTCCGGACGTAAACGAAGTCTTTGTCTCTGGTTTGGATCGACCCTTCGGCATTGCGTTTTATCCGCTCGGGCCTGACCCGCAGTTCGTTTACGTTGCTAACACGGGTGCCGTAATGCGGTTCCCCTATCGCAATGGTGATCTGAAAACGCGTGGTAAAGGTGAAGTGATCGTATCTGATCTTCCCGGAGGCGGTCAGTTGCGCGGCGGGGGGCACTGGACGCGCGACCTGGCTTTCTCGCTAGACGGCAAGAAGATGTTCGTTTCCGTCGGCTCACGTTCCAACGTCTACCAAAACCCAAACGAGAATGAGGAGCGACGAGCAGCTATTCTGGAATACAACCCCGACGGCACCGGCTTCCGCCTCTATGCGACGGGCGTCCGTAATGCGGTGGGCATCGCCATACATCCGGAGTCGGGTCAGCTCTGGGCTTCGGTCAACGAGCGGGATGGACTGGGTGACGACCTCGTTCCCGATTACATCACGCGCGTCAAGGAGGGCGGCTTTTATGGTTGGCCCTGGTTTTACCTGGGTCCAAATCAGGACCCGCGCCACCCGCTGGCGCATCCTGAACTGCGCGACAAGGTGCTGGTTCCGGACGTGCTTTTGCAGTCGCATTCGGCCTCATTGGAAATGGTTTTTTATTCGGGACAGGAGTTCCCAGCGGAATATCTCAATAGCGCTTTCGCCGCTCAGCACGGTTCCTGGAATCGCGCCCGGCGCACCGGCTATAAAGTGATTCGCGTTCCGGTGCGCAAGGGAATACCAACAGGAGAGTATGAAGATTTCATGACGGGGTTTGTCACGCCGCAAGGAGACGTGTGGGGGCGCCCAGTCGGGGTGGCTGTGGGAAGAGATGGCTCGCTGTTCGTGACCGACGATGGGGCGAATACGATTTGGAGGATCTCTTATCAACGAAGAACGTGAGCAGCAGAACAAAAAGAGGAGTAACAATGAGAAGAAAATCAAATATTGCCTGGAGCTCGTTGTGCGCAGTAGTTCTGGTGACTTGTGTGACGACTAGCTCTGTTTTTGCGCACCACGGGTGGAGCTCGTACGATGCGAGTAAGACGCTGAATTTCACCGGGGTCATCCGGGAGTCGAACTATTCCAATCCGCATGGGATGATACGGCTTCAGGTGGACGGCAAAAATGGAAAGGTCTGGCTGGTCGTGCTAGCGCCGACTTCGCGAATGAGCGCCCGGGGATTATCGCAAGCGATGCTCAAGGTAGGCACTACCGTGACAGTGGTCGGTTACCCTCATCGCGAAAGAGCGGATGAAATGCGGGCCGAGCGCATCACTATCGACCGTAAGACGGTGGAGTTGCGCTAGTGCAAGCGGTTCCGAGCGACACGGCACTACAAGCGTGGCTTCGCTGGTTAGAAAACACAGGCGTTGCCGTGACCGTGCGTGAGTCTTCCTGGGCTTACCCGGCCGTGGAAACCGTGCACATAATCGGCTTCGTAATACTCGTCGGCGCAGCCGCGATGTTTGATTTGCGACTGCTCGGCTCATCGCGTTGGTTGCCAGTCAGCGATACCGCGCGGCATCTACTCAGGTGGTCGCGTGCCGGCCTCGTCGTCGTCGTGCCTTCTGGGTTGCTGTTGTTTATGAGTAATGCGGCGACGTTATGGACCAACCCTGCCTTCAGGTTGAAGATGGTGCTCCTGGCCGTTGCGGGAGTGAATGCTTACCTGTTTCACCGTTGGTCATTCAAGACGGTGATGACCTGGAATAGCGATGTTCCAACGCCAGCGAGAGTGAAAATCTCGGCCGCCGTTTCGCTCGCACTTTGGGCCGGGGTTATCTCTTGCGGACGCTTCATCGCTTACTCTTGAGCGCTCTGCGTCCGCGATATCATAGGTTGCCGTCGTCCACTGTTTTAGGTTTTTTAGGGGAAGCTACATCCTCATTCTCTTTGCATTGGTAAATCATGTCGGTTGAGGCATCGCACGAAGGTCCGCCCATCATCGTTACTCACCTTGCCTTGACTTCTGTTCTGCGACATTTCGGTTCGCCTTTGAAAAGGCGTCCCTATGTCATTCTTTGCCGAAGCCCAAGCGCATTCCGACCGTCACCTGCGAATCCTGCCAACGTCCGGTAATTCTTTTTCCGATCTAACAAAAGGTAAGTCAAATCTGGCAAACAGTCGGATTTTCGTCGAGCGTCCTGAGTGCGGAAGATGACGACGGCTCTCGCCAACCCAACGTCCATGATCAAGGAGTTGCCGATACGGTTAGGTTATTCTTAACGGTTTTGACACCCTCTAGCGCCTTCACGACTTCTGCTGCCTTAGTCTTTTGCGCTTGCGTAGCTACCGTGCCTGAGAGCGTGACCACGGCATTACCCACGTCAACGTTAATTGTCGAGTCCCTTAAATCGTCCGTAGCGGCCAAAACAGCTCGAGCCTTGGTCCAAAGCCAGCCGTCGTTCGCGCCCGTGCCAATAGTGCGCCCCAAACGCTTGGCGTCCTCGCCAAACGATTCTTTATCTCTTTCGTATTCTTCCCGTGAGATGTTGGCATTGATGGTCCTTGGGCTACTGTTGGCATTCGCATTGGCATTTGCGTTTACGTTGGTATTCACATTTGCATTGACCGCCGCCATGTTGGTGTTAGTGTTGGTATTTGTTGCGGAATCGCAACCGACTGCTAACGCGATGGCTGCGACTCCCGTGATGAGTAGGCCAATTTTTTTACTGTTCATCTGATTCCTCCCTTGCCAGTGGTCCATCCTTCAATTTAGGTACTTCCTTTTGTGAACAAAACGGCGCTCCGCAACCCCACTACCTTGTTGCTTATTACAAGAACCGTGGCCCAAACCGAAGGCGGCTATGGCCCGGCCTTGGATCAAGCTAACGCAGACATTCCAGCCGGCAAAGGAAGAGCCGCTCTAAAATTCACCAGTCACTCCCTTGTGTTGCGCCCCCACGTAAAACTTAAGACGTTGGTGACGGCGAAGGTGTTGGTTTGTTTCGCCGCGGTTACTCTCCAAGAAACTGACGCAGTCACCTTGGTTCTTGAAAGCGCGTGGAGTATTGAACTGCTTCAAACCATTACACTGCTCTGAATCCGACTAGCCACATCTGCATCATGGAGGAAGACTTCGCGAAACAGCATTTTTCCACAAAAGCGAACTACAGCATGTCCGAATGCGCCACATTCGGTCTGTAAAGAAACAATGCGCTTCATCGTCCCGTGCAGACCTGTCGTGCAAAGGTTATGCCGCTTTTGTTTTAGCGTGCAATGCTGAAACGATCAATGAAAGGAAATTGATGATTGCGAGTGGTATATGTTGCGCGTCTGCGCGCAATACATCTCAATTCTGATACATACACGCCTGTGGGCTTATGTACGATCCGTAGATCTTACAACGGGCTTCTGTATGGTGCGTCCTCATCCTCGCCACATATGCGTGATACACTCCGCGCTGAGTTGGTAAATTCTTTTTGGGAAAGGAGCTAAGTTGAATGGCGAAAGCTAAGACCACCAAGGCAACGAAGGCAACAGCTCGAAAAAAACCCACAAAGTCAAAAACCAAAACCAAAACGAAGGCGAAGGCCAAGAAACACAACCCAAGCGTTAGTGAAAGCCAGAACGAAGAGCGGGAAATTTTCGTAATTTGACGATTTCGCCGCGCTCTGCAATGCAAGAAATCTTGTATCGACGCAAGTTGTCAGATGGGTAAAATGGCGCGCAATCGGGTATCGGTTACTGCCGCAGAATTAGGATGAACCCACTGGCGTACGCACTCGAAGAAACACGGAACCGCGTTTCGGCGTACAGCTCGCATGAGCATTTTTCACGATCGCTCCAGTTCCGCCAAAGACTTCGCCTTAAGAACGTTCATGGCCCATGACGAACTATGCGAATCCGTGCTCACATTTCCGGGTGGGCGGGTTGTCGAAGACACCTACGCCCCCTCGGAGCGGCAGGAGAGGCACGCTCACTCGCATACGAACGTTTCCCTCGTGCTGTCAGGGTCTCTGGAAGAAAGCGTATGCGGTAAAGTTGAACACGCTTTCCCCTTGAGTGTTGTTGTTAAGCCCAGCGACACGGACACTGTGATCTGTTCGGGACACGCGGCGCGCGGTTGCTATCAGTGATCTTGACGCCAGAATTCACGAAGTCGCTGAAAGACTGGGCGCCGGGTCTGAGTTGTTGGGGGTGGACCCATGGCGGGCCATCGACACGTTCGATGTTGCGTCTCCTTAAGACCTATCGCCGGCGCCGCGCGCTTCCAGACGGAGAACTCGAAGACTGCGTCTACGAAACTTTGGCATCATTCCCTTACACCGAGTCGCCCGGCGCGAACACGCCTGCTCCGCGAGGGCTTGAACAGATTATGCAGGAACTCAACGACACGCTCGTCGAGACAGTTCGCGTTCGGGATAATGCCGCGCGCGCTAAAGTTCATCCTGTCTATCTCGCGCGACGGTTCCGACGCTACGTCGGGTGCTCTATCACTGATTATCGAACGCGCCTCAGAACGCGGGCCGCCGCAGAAATCCTGATCTCATCTAACGCTTCCATCGCTTCTGTCGCCACCCAGTGCGGATTCGCCGATCAGAGTCACTTATGTCGCGCGTTCAAGGCCGCGACTGGATTAACACCACTCGACTACCGCCGGCTGACCAATAATTCTTAATAGATGAAACCGGCGGATATACCACTCAAGGACAGAAATTCGCAGGTTGGGAAGGTGTATGGACTGGAGACATCCTAAACACATGTTCGGGCATGACGCTGCGGTACGCAGCTATAGATGCGGACGGTAAACTTAGCGACGAGGCGCAACTGGATGAACGGGTCAGCGAGTGTTGCCAGACCTCCGCGGCACTTACAGACCAGGCCCCCATCGCGGTCTACCGGGACCGCTCTCAGTCGGAAGTTCGGGATATTTATTTCGTAAGACAAATCAACGGCAGTTGGGGCTCACCTCAATCCGTACACGCGGACAACTGGGAGATCAATGGCTGTCCCGTCAATGGCCCCATCCGTTAACGCGGACGGCCGGCGAGTGGTCGTCGGGTGGTTCACCAGCGCCGCCGATACACCACGGGTGAAGGTAGCCTTTTCCAATGACGCCGGCGCCACGTTCGGTAATCCAATACAGGTGGACGACGGCGAAACAGTGGGACGCGTTGATGCGTTACTGCTTCCAGACGGCTCGGCGATGGGTTTGCTGGTTGTCAGGGAATGTCGAAGGTGGGGCAATTAAAGTGCGGCGCGTACGAGCGGACGGCACCCTTGGTCCTCCAGCGGTTATCGCCAAAACCGACATCTCGCGTTCGAGTGGTTTCCCGCGGATGGCGCGGCTCGGCACCGAAGTGCATTTTGCGTGGACGGAATTCGGCAAACCTTCACGCGTACGCACTGCGACAGCAGATATTGGACTTTATCAATGAGCGGTTGGTTCGGTTGCTTGGGCAGCGAATCGCGAACGTGCTATATTGAGCCTCCCCCAAAATTAGCAGTGAGCAACTCAGCAGCATTCGACTATGCATAAGCGGTTCGTAGCAAACACCGTCCTCGGGATCGCATTGCTCTTTAGTCAGGGAGGCACCTTCCTGGTTGCAGCACTTTGTCCGCATCTTCAGTCGGGAATGCCTTCGTGTGAGACGAAACTTGCTGAACCCGCAATGTCACATGAAGACATGGGGCACATGGGCCGTGTGGAGATGGAGCAAGAGCCTGCCTCGCAGCCGAATGTTTATGTTGCCACTCTAGGTCAGCCGATCGGTCCGTGCTCGCACTGCGCTGTTCATTCGCGTACGAGTCCGAACACCGCTTCGCTGAGACAGGCAGAAGCAGCCAAGCGCTCGGCCGATCTGAACATTCCGCTCCAGGTTTCCAGAGTTGCCCCAGCTGCAGCGTCTCCCGTGGCAGTCTTAACTTCAAGAGCGCATGGTCCGCCAGGCGATCCAACTCCCAGGCATATCCTCATTAACATCTTCCGCATTTAGTACTTACCGATAATCACATTCGTGATGGTGACGCAGGTGTCCGCCTGTGTTGTCTCTATTATTCATACATCTTTGCCTAGAACATCGTCAGCGTTCGCTTTTGGCGACCAATTGAGGGGGAACCATGAACTGGCCTAGTAATTTCCATATTGCGATACGACTGTTGAGCGCACTTGCCTTGATGTTTGCGCTCACGATTAGCGTATTGCCGCAACACGAGGGACACGTAATGCCTAAGCCCGCGGCGAAACCGAAACCGAAGGCTGCGCCGAAGAAGAGGAGAGCAGCTCCTCGTACCAGACGAAGGCCGACGAGGAGAGCAACCACTCCCAGACCTTCGCCTTCACCCAGTCCGCACGTGATGACGCCCGGCATGCAAATGCCGACCGCGTCGCCGTCGCCGAGTCCGGGGCATGTGATGACACCGGGCATGCAAATGCCGACAGCATCGCCGTCTCCAAGTCCAAGTCATGTGATGACGCCGGGCATGCAGATGCCGACGCAACCCCTGGCTCAGAAAATTGTGAGACCACGTCGAGAGGTCATCCCAGCGAGTCCCATTCTGAGGCTGGAAGATCTGGAGGCGATAGCGATTCAAAGGAATCCCACCCTTGCTCAGGCTGAAGCCTCCATCCGCGCTGCCGAAGGACGGAGACGTCAGGCTGGGATGTTTCCCAATCCGATCGCCGGTTACTTCCTGGAAGAGTTTGCCTTCAGCTCACCGAGCGAGACCATGGAGCAGGGTGTCTTTATTGAACAGACAATCCCGCTCGGCGGAAAGCTGAGCAAAGCGCGTCGAGTCTTCGCTCGCGAGAAAGATCAGGCGGTGATCCTCGCCGAGGCGCAACGTCTCCGCGTTACGAACTCGATTCGCATTCTCTATTACGAAACGCTGGGGACACAACGGCTGGTTGAGTTGCGTGACGATCTCTCCCAACTGGCGCGAGAAGCGGTGGACATTACCAAAGAACTCTACAACGTGGGCCAGGCTGATCGTCCCGATCAGCTTGAGATAGAGATTGAGGCAGAGCGTTCCGAGATTGATTTCTTGCGGGCGCAGAACGACTGGCTACGGTCATGGCGGTCGCTCGCGTCGATGGTAGGCAATCCCGAACTGGCGCCTGCGCGGCTTGCGGACAGTCCGGAAGGCGAGCTTGCCGCTTTGAATGAAGTGCAGTTGTTGGACACATTGCTCACCGGAAGTCCTGAAGTCAGAGTCGCCCAGGCAGGTGTGGAGCGCGCGCGGGCCGTGCTGTCGCGCGCCCGAGCTGAACGAATTCCAGATCTCTTCTTACGTGGTGGCCTCGGGTACAACTACGAGCGGTTCGACCCCGTGGCGCCCTCGACCGTGGGGCGTCGCAAGGGTGCGGAAGGACGTTTGGAAGTGGGAGTTAACGTCCCGATCTTCAATCGCAACCAGGGTGGGATCGCCGCTGCAGAAGCAGAACTGGCAATCGCCGAGCGTGACCTAGAGCGCTTGCAATTGGTGTTGCGCTCCCGGTTCGCCTCGGGTTTCCGCGAGTACCGCAATGCGCAGCAAATGGTCGAACGATATCGTACGCAAGTGGTGCCGCGCGCGCGTCAGGGTTACCAGATGTATCTGTCCAGCTTCCGCCAGATGGCAGCGGCCTATCCGCAAGTGCTAATCGCCCAGCGCACGCTATTCCAGGTCGAGGTGGAATATGCCAGAGCTCTGATCCAACTACGTCAGAGCGCAGTTGGTCTACGGGGATTTCTGCTGGAGGGCGGATTAGATGCTATCGGGAAGCCCGGCGACTCGGGCGGGCAAACCGAAGGCTTCAAGCTGAGGTCCGCAAGCGAGGCAACCGGCGAGTCTGCACCGTGAGACGGTCGCATTCATTCGAGAGTTTGCCCGAAGAGAGTTATCAAAGGTTTTCGAACAAATACAGGAGTTAAGAAATGGATAACAGCAGACGCAGTTTCATAAGACGTTCATCACTTTTTGGCGCGGCAGGATTGCTGGCGGGGTCAAAAGTGGTGAACGCCCAACACGAGGGGCACGTGATGCCACCGCCTAAAAGTCCTCAGAAAACGGACAACAGGCCCCAGCAGTCGGGCGGCCAAGTCCTGGTGCACAGTCCCGATGTGCCGAAGCTTCCCTGGACCATGGACAACGAGGTGAAGGTCTTTCGTTTGGATCCGGAAGTGGTGAAGGTCCAGTTAATTCCAGGCAAAGAAATGTTCGCGTGGGGCTATAGCGGTAGCGTGCCCGGCCCGACGGTCGAAGTAAATGAGGGCGACCGGGTGCGGTTCATCGTTACAAACAAATTGCCAGAAGCCACGACCATGCATTGGCATGGCTTGGAAGTGCCGCTCAACATGGACGGCGTGCCATTCATCAGCCAGCCGCTGATTGAGCCTGGCCAGACCTTTGTCTACGAGTACACGGTTCACCAGAACGGAACCTTCTTCTACCACTCGCACATGGCGATGCAGGAAATGATGGGCATGATTGGACTGTTCATCATTCACCCAAAGCAGCCGCACTCGCCGCGGGTAGACAAGGACTTCGGACTTGTCCTTCAGGAGTGGGCACTACTTCCGAACAACCCCATACCAAATTCCCTGGCGATGGAGTTCAACTGGCTCACTATCAACGGCAAGGCCGGTCCCGCTACGACGCCGATGATTGTGAAGCAAGGCGAGCGAGTTCGCCTTCGGATCGTTAATCTGGGAATGGACCATCATCCAATGCACATCCACGGAAATCAGTTTTACGTCACCGGTACTGAGGGTGGGCGCGCGCCCGAGTCCACCTGGTTTCCCAACAACACCGTGCTGGTAGGTGTCGCGCAAGCGCGCGATGTTGAATTCGACGCGATTTACGCGGGCGATTGGATGTTTCATTGCCACCTGCCACACCACATGATGAACCAAATGGTTTCTATGGTGGGACCAATGGCTAACGCCGGACGGGGCTCACAGATAAAGGGTTTGGAAGAAGGTATGGGCGTCGTACGACAAGGTCACGCACTGTCGGAAGATATGGCTCCCGGTTTCGGACGCGGTATGGGCGATAGCACCGAGAAGGAAAGGAACACTTCCAACCTCGTGGGACCTAGTCCGCACCTACAGCAGAACAGTCTGCAAGAGTCGGACAAGAAACGTGTGCCGGGCTATCCGCAGGACATGGTCATGATCATGGACAAGGAAGTTGCCAAGCCCGAAACCTACGGACTGCCACCGGGATGGACCGCATCAATGATGGGGATGATGACGCTCGTGCGAGTACTGCCCGCGGATTTGTATGAGGAAGTCCAAAGAAGAATTAGAGAGGGCATTGCTGAACCACCAAAAGGTACGCCTGTACAGTCTCCGCATAAGCACGGATCGTAAGTCGTCAAGGAGTTAGCAGGAAATATTGGTGATAACTAAGCATTACCGAAAAAGGGGAAGAGCAATGAGTACAAGGAAAGCTAAAGACAGAGGTATGAGTAATTGCATCGTGGTGATTGCTCTCATTCTCGGCGTTTCAGCGACGGTGGTTGTTTCTACCACCCAAACGCGCGCTCAGAATCAAAGCAACACGCAGACCGGCAGTATGCCCCACGACCTTCATTTCATCGACATGATGATCATGCACCACCGTCAAGGCATCGCAATGGGCCGCCAGGCGGAAAGGAAAGGAAGTACGGCGGCTCTGAGAGCGTTTGCAAAGAAGACCGCCGATGACCAGGAGAAAGAGCTGCTCGAATTAAAGAAACACCGGGACCATTGGTATGCGGGTTCGCCGGAGATGGATCACACGCAGATGATGGCAATGCCTGGCATGGCAGGCCACGCAAACATGGACATGCAGGGAGACATTGCCAAGCTTCAGGCAGCAACAGGCAAGCAATTTGATCGCCTGTTTCTGGACATGATGATCCCGCATCACCAGATGGTGATCGACATGTCAAAAGAGGCGGTTATGGAGGCGGAGCACGCAGAAATCCGAGAGATGGCGCGCATGACCGTAATGAAGCAGCAACGGGAGATTGCCGAGATGAATCGGCTCAAAGGTGGCGGCATCGCTAAAACCAGTAAAGCAAGAGCAAAGGCCAAATCAAAGCCCAAGTCCAAGCCGAAGGTGGATCACAGCATGCACTAAGACGGCGGTGAAAGTAGTCGCGCGAAGCGGGGATCTGAGGGTATCTCCCAGATCCTCGCGCGGGAGCTGAAATTACGGCATTGGGTGACCACCTCGGCTTAGGAGCCTACAGATGAGTCGAAGGACAGGAGGACATACGAGTTATCAAAGACAACTTGCGAGGGGATTGTTTGTCGGAGTGCTGCTGGCATTTCTGTCAGTTACGGTTCTTGCGCATGCGAAGCTTGAGCGCTCAGAGCCACAAAATAACTCAACGCTAGAGCAAGGGCCGAAGCTCGTTGAACTCTGGTTCAGCGAAGAGTTGGAGGCGGGCCTCAATACCATTGAAGTAAAGGATCAATCCGGTAAGCGCGTGGACCGGAATGAAGTAGTGTTGACCGAAGGGAACAAGAAAGCGCATGTGGAGCTTGGAGAACTCGCTTCCGGCATCTACACCGTAATTTGGAAAGCACTTTCGGCCGATCAACACGCCATGCGCGGAAGGTTCGCCTTCACAGTTGTCGCTCCGAGTGGAGGACCGGGAACAGTTGCTCCGAACTCCCTTCAAACTCCTGCGACTACGCCAATGGCCGGGCACCCTCAGGAGCAAATGGCGCCATCGTCAATGAGCGACGTAGCGAGTTCAGGGGACCGCATCTCATGGCGCCAGAGTCTAGCAGGCTGCTGAAAAAGTAACTTTTGCGCCTGGTCCAACGTAATAGTAGCGATAGCACAACCTCGCAACCAGGAGAAGAGAAAACTTATGCGTGGAGACGATCTTCAGCAAGCCGGAATGTTC
>JBPCLZ010000030.1:0-29322 GCA_051002775.1 Pyrinomonadaceae bacterium
CTCCACGCTTCCTTCAGACCTTGCCTCACGACAACGCCCTTGCGCTTTGCTATCCTTCACCTCCATCAGGTTGGAAAGGGACTTTCACCCTCAAGTCGTCGAACATGCTCGGCACACGCTAAACTCAACCGACGCTACGCGTCGAACACACTTAACTAATTTTTCGGCGAAATCAATTCCGCCGACTGCACCGCTTTGGGATCAAACGGCGTGGCCAGAAACTTCTTGGCGATGGCCATGGCGTTGTCGTAGTTAATTCCGGACTGGACGGCTTTGTTGTATTCCGCGACGGCGCGATTGCGCTCGCCTTTTGCGTCATAGGCATTGCCCTTCTTAATGCGGGCCCAGACCTCAATCCACGAAGGTTTGACGGTGCCATTCAGCGCGGCTTCGAAATTGTCGAGCGCCAGCTGCCAGTTACGCTGTTCTAGATAGAGCAAGCCAAGATTGTAATAGACCCAGGAATTCGAGCGGTCTAATTTTAGCGCGGCTTCAAACTGCTGCTGCGCTTCCGCATACTGACCTTCCTTCATCTGCTCGATACCGCGACGCGCAATGATGGAAATGCGCAGATCGTCGGACATACGCAGGATTTTATAGTTTGGATCGACAACCACCTCAATTGGCTGGCCACTCGACTCGAAATCAAAGTCTTCGCTTCTTCCTTCAATCATGGTGACGACCGTTTGATTGTCGCCCTCTGCCCGCAACATCAACTGCACCGGCAGGCGTAACGTCTCCAGCGTTTGCTTGACCGTACCGCGCGTCCGGAATTTACCGGCCCGGGTGCGGATGATTTGATAGTCAACCGCAAACTCGGGAACGCCGGTGCCTTCAACCCACTGCGCGAAGAAATAACGCATGTTCTGAGAAGCAACCTTAGTTGTCAGCTGTTCAAAGTCGTCAATCGCCGCATTCTTGCCGCGGAATTGTTCGAGAAAGTTGCGTAACAGCAGATCAAATTTCTCTTTACCTAACGTCTCGCGAAGCATGCGAAAAACCATCGCGCCCTTGTGAAAGACAATTGACTGGTAGGCCGCGGATTGGTCGTCGAGAGCGCTGGGCGCGCGCGCTATTGAAGCCGTTTGCTCAAAGGTCAACGCGCGTTCCTGCTGTTCCCGCTGGGCCGCCTCAAGCGCTCCGCCCGTCAGGTTAGATTCGCGAAACGCAAATGAACTCCACTCGGCCAATCCCTGCGAGAGCCAGGCGTCGTCAAATGACTTTAAGCCGACTGTTTGACCCCACCATTGATAAGCAACTTCGCGCTGTAATTTTTCTTCCGGCAATGGCCGCGACGAGTCAAACAGCTTGGAAGCTAGAAACATGACTCCCGGACCCGAGTAGGCGTCCAGACTTTCATCATCTACCTGCGCCACTACCAGGCGAGTGCCGAAAAGTGGAGTGCCATATTGTTTCGAATAAAACTCAAGCACGTGGCCCATTAGCTCGGCGTAACTGTTGATGCGGCCCTCGCTGCCCGGCTTGGCATAAAACTGAATCTCGTAATTTCCGAAACGCAGGTTGCGGTTGATGTACTGCCCGGCCGCAAGGTTTCCAACCAGCACTGGCTGACGATGAACAAAGCGGTAACGAGTTGCGCCTTCCTTGGGCGAAGGCTGTGCTGTTACTGCGTCGTCGCTCGTGCCTGCGACCTGCAGGCCCGTAGGCACGATCAAAGTAATGTCGGAAGTGGCTCGATCGACAGCATAGTCGTGGAAGGGAAACCATCGCGACGCGTACATCAAATAGGAACCTTCCGTCCCAATATAAGCGAGGCGTTTGGTGGCCAGCGGTCCACCTTCAGGGGACAAGAGCGGGCCGCTCCAGCGAAAACGAAGCGTTACTGGTTGATTTGCCGGCATCACCTGGCCCAGGTCCACCCGCACGCTTGGCCCAAGTGAACCCACTCCAACCGCGTCCTGAACAAACGTCATCGCCTGCCCATTCCGATCGATGCTTTCCACTTTCAAAGATCCGTTCAGCTCAAAAACGAGAGACCGCGTTGCATCAAGCGGGGTCAGGGTGATGTCCGCGCCCGCGCGCAACATGTGCTGCTCGGGAATTAGCTGAGCCTCAATCCGGTAGTTAGTGATATCGAAACGGCTGGCTGCTTGCTGGGGCGCCGGCTGCTGTGAACTAGCGACGGCGGCAAAAGCAAGCGCCGCAGACATTAATAGGATGGTTTGGAGAAAGATGGGCCTGAATATCTTCATTATGGTCTCTGCTTGTGGTTCGGCTCTTGAATTATACAGCCGCGATCTTCTGACAGCACAATACACTGGGACTTGTTTTCGGGCGTCTATGTGGGTTTCTGGCCCGCCGCGTCCGGAATCAATCAAAGCTTTCTGCGTCGGGGTTTTGGATGGCGGGAAGTTGCAAGCGGTTGGCTGGAAGATCGATTGTTTGCGCGCGTTAACGCTCATTTGAAGCCCGGCGGCTTGACCCAAACGTAAAGCAAACTATTAGTTTGCGGTGATTAGTGAGCACTCAAGTTTGAGCGGCAACGAACCACCGCAAACTAACAGTTTTGCTTTACTCAGCCCGCTGCACAAACCTGACAGGTGCTAACCCGCCGAATAAAGTCGCATGCATCCCCGTTTTTACGGCGACCTAATGCTTGGAAGCCGCAATGCCTTTAGGTTTTACGGAACTGTAACCCGTGTTTTTTGCCCGACTGTGCGGGGTCTGCGCTGACCGGTGAAAACCGGACGCCATCAGAATCAAAATTGCACACTCAGAGAAGGAGTTGCTTTATGAGACATGCCATGAAGCTGTGGTTGGTTGTGTTTGTTTGCTTGTTTGCCTGGCAGCAAGCGCCGGCGCAAACGCGAAACATAAGAGTTGACTACAAAGAAACGACGCTTAAGAACGGCTTGCGAGTAATCACGGTAGAGGATCATAGCGCGCCGGTAGTTGCTATCGCCGTCAGTTACAACGTGGGCTCGCGCGACGAGCGCAAGGGTCGTACCGGGTTTGCGCATTTGTTCGAGCACATGATGTTCAAGGGCTCGGAAAACGTCGGCACCGGCGAACATTTCGTCCTGGTCTTCAACAACGGCGGCAATATGAACGGAACAACCAACGAGGATCGAACCAACTATTTCGAAGCGCTGCCGTCAAATCAGCTTGATCTGGGATTGTTTCTGGAAGCGGACCGCATGCGTAGTCTCGCCATAACCAAAGACAATCTGGACAACCAGCGAAACGCGGTCCAGGAAGAACGGCGGCTGGGCGTAGACAACCAGCCCTACGGGCAGAGTGGCGAGGTACAACAGGGGTTGCTCTACGACAACTTCGCTTACAAGCATACCGTGATCGGATCGATGGAAGATCTGAACGCTGCCACCGTTGATGACGTGGCGCAGTTTTTCAAAACCTATTACGCCCCCAACAATGCGGTGCTGACGCTGGTAGGAGACTTCAATACCAAAGACGCTGTTAACCGCATTAAGAAATACTTTGAACGCATTCCGCGCCAACCGAATCCTCCTGCCGTTGATATGACTGAGCCGGAGCAAACGGCCGGGCGACGCGCCACGGTCGACGACGTGCTTGCTCGTTCGGCCCGCGTGGATCTCGCATTTAAAGCTCTTCCGGGAAACACGGCCGACTTTTATGCGTTGCAGGTCCTTTCAAACGCTCTTCAGGGCGGACAAAGTTCACGTCTCTATCAAAAGCTGGTGAAAGAAAAGGAACAGGTAACCGGCGTTTTCGGATTCATGGATGAGAAGCGAGGGCCGGGAGCGCTTTATGTCTCAGCAACAGTAAAGCCGGGGACCAAAGTCGCTGATGTCGAAGCCAACATTTACCAGGAAATTGAGCGGATAAAGACTGAGCCGATTGCTGATTGGGAACTGCAGAAGGGCCAAAAATACCACGCGGCGTGCCTTCATTAACAATTTGCAGAGCTCGCTTTCGCGCGCCATTAATCTTGGTCAATACGCGATTTACTACAACGATCCCGGTCTGATCAATACTCGGCTGGACAAGGTCAATGCGGTTACAAAAGAAGACGTGCAACGCGTCGCCAATAAGTATTTGCGGGAGACAAACCGCACCGTAGTAATCACCATGCCCAAGCCAAAGCCTAAAGGCGCTGCACCCGCGGCGGGCCAGTAAGGAGATTAGCAATGAAAACAACTAAAAAAAAAGCGCATGCAGCTTTTCGCGGCAGCCCTCTGCGGCGCACTCATCTTTTCCCTTGCCAGCATAGGTCTGGGTCAGGGTCCGACCAGCGGTCCGGTGACGCAGTCGACGAAGGGCGCAGTGATCAAGGGCAAAGCACCCGTCAACAAGAAACTCTTGAAGGTTAATTTGCCGAAGGCGCAGGAGGCCACGCTAGCCAATGGCTTGAGAGTCATTGTGCTCGAGAGTCACAAAGTCCCGACCTTTAATATGCAGATGGTCCTTCTAAGTGGCGGCTTATCCGATAGCGCTGACTATCACGGTCTGGCGAGTTTCACGGCCGGCACGCTTCGCGATGGAACTGCGAAACGTTCGAGTAAAGACATTGCCGAACAGATTGACGCACTCGGCGGGACCCTGGCGAGCACCTCCGGACTATCTTCAATGACCAGCACTGTCAGCTCATCCGGCTTAATCGAGAATCTGGACCAGACGATGGATCTTTTTGCAGACGTGGTCCGCAACCCAACTTTCCCAGCCGGCGAGATTGAGAAATACAAAACTCGAACTCTGGCTCAATTGCAGTTTCAGCGCTCGAGTCCGCAGTATCTCGCTCAAGAGCAATTCAGCCGTGCGATTTCCGGGGAACACCCGGCTGCGTTGATTTCACCTCCTGTAAATTCAATCAAGAAGCTTTCGTCAAAAGACCTGGCAGACTTTCATTCAACCTATTACCGGCCTAACAATGCGATTCTTGCAGTCGGGGATGTAACTTTGAAAGAGGTGTTGCCGAAAATCGAGAAGGCTTTTGGCGACTGGCAAAAAGCGGAAGTGCCAGTTACCACTATTCCAGCAGCTCCTTCATAAGCTGGGTCGCGAATCTTCCTAATCGATCGCCCAGGTTCGGTGCAAACGGTGCTGCAACTCGGCAACCTTGGAATCGAGCGCACCAATCCGGATTACTTTTCGCTGTTGCTGGCGGACAGGATTTTGGGCGGTGGGCCTGCAGCGCGTTTGTTCCTGAATCTGCGCGAAGATAAAGGGTACACCTATGGCGCCTACAGCAACTTTAGTGGCTCCAAATTCCGCGGCATCTGGATGTCGAGTTCGGAAGTGCGCACAGATGTAACGGAAGGCGCGATAAAGGAGTTCATGTACGAACTGAAACGCATCCGCGAAGAAAAGGTGAGCGCGGACGAGTTGGAAAACGCCAAGCGCGCGATTGTTGGCAGCTTCGCACTGTCGCTCGAGCAGCCGCAGAGTCTTTTGCAAAATATCATTCTGCAAAAGATTTACAGTCTTCCCGCTGACTATTGGGATACATATCCCCAACGAGTCGCAGCCATTACCGCTGACGATGTTCAAACCGTGGCGCAGAAGTACATCGATCTGAGCCGCCTCCAAATCGTGGCTGTTGGCGATGCTTCGAAGACGCGGACCAGTCTGGCAAAGTATGGAACGGTTGAAGTTTACGACGCGGACGGGAAGCTCATAACCGGCGGCGGAAACTAACAACACAAACTCGCAATAGCGATTAGAAAAGCCGCGAGCATTGCGCTCGCGGCTTTTTATTCCTTCACGGTCAAGCAATGTGGGTTAAAACTCAAAGACCAATGAATGATTCAAAGACCGTCGGCTCATGGTTGGGAAGGGTGGTTTACCCGCGCGCGTTGAATGCCACTCGATCTTGAGCGGGGGCAAGCCACCCTTCCCGACCCTGAGACACCGAAACTGCCTTTTTTATTAGGGCTTGGGGCTTGGAGTGCCGATGAAGTTGACGTCTTTCAAGTCGCCGCTGACAACAGGTAACAGCTTGTCTACCGGACTAAAAGTGAATCCAACTCGCGAGGGAATGATTCTGTATCCGGCATCCGACGGCGCAACGGTAAACGAGTAATTACCGAGTTCATTGGTGGTGGACGTCAACACCGTGCCCTGCGAACTGATTAATACCACTATCACATTCGCCAGCGGATTATCACCAGCGTCTCTAACTGATCCAGTGACGGTGAAGGTAGCGGGCGAGTTTGCTGGAGTCTTTACTCGTCTTTCTCGGCCCGGCCCGGTTGATTCAGCAGCGGGCGTAGGACTGGGCGCGGGAACAATTTCTGATGTTGGAGTCGAGGACGGCTGCGATTCCTGTTTCACTTCCGGTGAAGGTGTTGCAGCCAAGGCTTCCGGTGACGGCGAGGAAGGCGCGGCCGTGGGTTGTGTATCGCTCGTTGCGGTTTCCGGAGTCACCGCAGGTTTCGTTGGACTTGTTTCGTCCCGGGCCGGATTTACCTCGCCAACGTCCGCGCTTGCTCGTCCAATTCGCTCGTCCAACCCTGCGAGCGAACCATTCACCCGCCGGTAGAGTTTTTCAATCACCCCTCGACGCAACGGATCGGGCTCACCGGCGTTGTAGCTCTTTATGTAATAAGAGATCGCCTCTTCATTTTTCCCCTGTCGCTCGAGCGCAGCGCCCAGATGCCATAGCGAGGTGCGCGAGGCCGGCGTGCCCGCCGGCAAGATATTAACTGCCCGGCTGAGGTGGTCCACGGCTTCGTCAAGCTTGTCTGCATTGAAGCGCGCCCAACCGGAAGTATCTTCAATGCGTCCGCGCAAAATGTTGGACAAAACATTCGCGGGCGCTTCTTCAATATCAGGTGTACCGCCGGCAGCGATGGCCCGCGCCCGAATGTCTCGATATTCATCCGCCTGCACTGCAAGCGTTACCGCCGGCACAGTCAAAGCTGCATCCGCGCTGGCGCGCGCTGCTTCCGAAAGCTCATAAGCCGCCTGAAAACCAATTCTTTTCTGCAGCAATTTATTCGCTGCATAAAGTTCGCGATGCGCTCGTGAGGCATCGGTCCCTGAGCCAAACTCTTTTGCTGCGGCCACTGCTGCTTGTTCGTTGATTGTTTCAGGAGGCGAATTAGTGACAGTTGCTAACACCAACAAGTCCTTAAGAATTTTTGCGTTCCCTTCAGATTCGGCCGGGGCCAATTGAAATATGCTTGCCTGTCGCTCGCGTGCAAGTAGCTCGATAAAGTTTGCTGCCTGCGCTGTTGTGCGGCCGCCGAGCCGTGTTTCGATCAGACTGTTATTTAAGCGAAATGTTTGCGTCAGAACCTCGGCTGCTTCCTCATAAAGTCCCGCAGAGACCAAAGCGTTGGCCAATTCATAATCGAGCGTGGGAAATTTTCCGTATTGTCGCGCAAAGCGGATCACCCGTTCGGCCGCGAGTGGGTTGCGTTGCGCAATCAGCGCCCGGGCCACCGCAACATGCGACCAGGTATAACGCGGTTCCAGCTCAATTGCTTGATTCCCCAAACTGAGGGCAAGCTCATTTTCATTGTGGGCCGCAAACCAATAGGCCGCGGAGGAAAGCAGAGGCAGATTTTTAGGGTCAGCCTTCAACCCGGATTCCAATTCAGTCTTTGCTTCATCGATTCGACCGAGATTCAGGAGCGAGATCACAACGCCGGCCCGGGCTCCTTTGTCACTTGCGTCCGCGACGAGCTGCTCTCGGTAAAGTGTCAGTGCTTCTTCGTTTTTACCAAAAGCACGCCGCAGGTCCGCCAGTCTTCGTCGCACCCCCTTCAAATTCGGGTCTAGTTCGAGAGCGCGCTTGTATTCCGCAGCGGCATCTTCCAAACGCAGCGAAACGTGGAGTGCTATCCCCAACATCTGATGGGCCTCGGCAATATCGGGGGCCAGGTTCGTGGCCTGCACTGCAATTTGGCGTGCCTCTTCACCGCGCTCGACTGCGATATAGAACCCGGCGACCGACAGCAGGCGTTTAGGATCGGCGCCAAACTTCGCTGCGATATTGCGTGCTGCAGTGTCAGCCGCGGCGCGCTCACCACGCAGATAAAGATTCATCGGAATTTGCGAAATAACGCCGGCAAACAATTTGTCGGAAGGAACAGCCGGTGCTTCGCTGATGGCGAGCAGCAATTGTTCGACGCCGCCGGCGCTGTCACCCTTTTTTAATCGTTCGTCGCCTAAAGCCGCATGCGCGCTAATGAGCAACTCCAGCGCGCGCGACTTAGCGCTGGAATCCGGATGTGCCTCGAGAAACTTCTTGAGCGCGGTTACGCGAGCTTCGACAGGTAAAGTCAAAGTAAGTTCCACCTCTTCGACTTCGCCTTCGTCCTTAGCGCTATTCGCACCAGCGCGTGGTTTCAGGAACAGCTGAGCAGTCGTAGTGTCCCGAGGCGTAGCTGCAACTGCCGCTGGAGACACTTGCGGCGATGGGGCATCAATCGGCTTTCTTTCCGCCTCGGTAGTTATCGGGCTGGTAGTTGCTGCCGCAACCGGTCCATTCGAATCTTCGACGGCGGGACCCTGTGTGGGCGCGACAGAGTTTGCAAAATACTCAATAGCAGCGATGACCCCTTCGGCAGTGCGGTCCGAAGAGAGATAGCCACGCAGCCGTTGACTCATTTCACCCAGCACGCCTTCGGGCAAGCTTCTCTGCGCGGCCCTGCTAAATTGTGTGAAGGAAGTCTTCTCGTTGATTGACAAAACCAGCAGCAGACTCTTCCCAGTCGAGTTACGACCAGCAACCTTCCAACTCTGCGCCAGTCCTTGCGAGAAATCGAAAATGTCTTGTCCGCCGGTAGTCTCCACTATGGCAACGTCAAACTGAATGCCGGTTTTCTGTTTCAAGTTCGCGAGAGTGTTTTCCAGTTCCTGGCGTTTCGCGCCGTCGATCGCGTGAGCAAAGTCATTTATGTGCCCGGTGCGGTCCGGCATTTGAACGGTACTTTGCGCCTGTTGATTGATGCCAGAGGCAAGCAACCATCCAACTGCGCCACAAATAACAACTAACAGTCCTGCTTTGCGATAGAGTTGTAGTTTCATTGGATCCTGGTCTTGTAATCGAGCTAATAGTAATTGTCGGGGGAGCACTTGGCGGCGACACCGCGTTCAGCGATGTAAGCGTTATGAGCAGCCATGATAACATCGCCTGCTTTTGCCAGCGAGTAAGCCGAAGTGCCTGTAGTGGGTCAGTTTTGATGTCCGATAAGTTTTATAAGTTTTGGCTTGTCGTAGCCCCGGGACAAACTAAAGGAAGCTCTGATTAAGTGAAGCGTCAATCCTTGGAGTGCGGCGGCCCGGCGCCGCTTTGGCCTGTGCCGGCGAAGCATACAACTATGGCGGGTCTCAGATAGGTCAGACGGACCAAAGCGCTGCCAGGCCAGCGCACTCCAAGGAGTTGATGCGTTCACTTGATCAGAGGTCCCTAAAGTTTGTCGAACAGATGCAACGAAACTGACCCACTATTAAGTGCCGAACCAAATGTCTGATAGCGAGTTTTCCGCGCCAAAGGTGGGCGAATTGGACGAGACCTGGGCAGCCGCGCTGGCCGAGGCCGAAGGACGAGCTCGTGCCGCCGGCCGTTCGGACCTCACCGAATACCTCGCTCTGCGCAGCTCAAACGATCTGCTACGTACGACAGCTTGCGATTGGTTGCTGGAAGCGTTTCGCAATGTAGCCGGGGAAATGAACCGGGCCGGCTCATCACTGCATATAACCAGCAACGAGAATTATCAATTCAAGATTGCGAACGCGGCGTTGGTGGGAACACTTTTGAAGCTTGAAAACGGTGTCAGACAGTTGTTGGTTGAAGTTGGCTGGCCGCGTGTTCCCGGGCACGGCTTTATTCGTGGCGGTGGTCTGGCATTGGGCCACCTCCGGCACTTCGGCATCAAGTCGGCAAGTGAAGTAATTCGCTTAGTGACCTCGCCTGAAGGCTCGCCGCGCTGGATAGTTGAAAACAACCGCGAGCCGGTTGTTGAGATTCGCGAGGCAAACATCAGACATCACATCGCTATCCTGCTGGACAGCTCGCGCGTTGACGAGCGCCGCCTGTGACCATTTCGGCCAGCGCCTGCACGTTTTCGAACCAGATCAATTCTCCCTAACTTCCAAGCCTCGGCAAAAGCTCTGCAAAAACTCGATTTCATTCGCTGAATGTTCCGATCGCGTGCGTTGCGCACGTAAGGCACGGTGCTTGCGATTACGCGTCCCGGACGACGCACGACATGACAGGTGTCCCCCGTGTCGAGCGGAATAACCGGGCAGACCAAAACTTTTCGAATGGCACTTACGAGTGCGGTCAGCTCGAAGAGACGTTGAGGAGGATTAAGATGAAACGACGGACAACAAGTATTTCAATTTTGGCAACCGCAATTCTGGCGCTTTGTCTGCCCGCGCTGGCTGCAGCTCAAGGCACTTACGATCCTTGGGGCCGCAACCGCGACGACGACTACTCTCGTCGTGACCGCAATGGTAATTACGGCCGCAACGGACGATACGACGAGCGTTACTTACGTGATTCAGTTCATCGACTGGATCGATTGGCGAAAGTTTTTGAAAGAGATCTTGATCGCGACCTTGATCGTAGCCGCGAAGACGGCACGCGTCATGAAGACCGCGTAAATAACGAAGCGAGAGATTTCCGCAACGCGGTAGCTAATTTAAAGTCGCGTTTAGGCAATGGACGTGATTTAAACCGTAGTATCAATCAAGCTCAGCGCGTGTTGCAGGAAGCGAACCGCACCGAGCGAGTAACGCGACATCATTTCGACAATCCACGCTTGGCCTCCGAGTGGTCGCAGATTCGACAGGAGCTGCGCATTATTTCGGATGCCTATGGCATTGGTTTCTACAACAATGGCGGTTATGGCAACGGCAGAAATAACCGCAACCAAAACAACAACGATTGGTGGCGCAGAATTCCATAACGTAACTAACCACTGAGCCGTTACCTAGTGAAAGCCTCGTTTCTCTGAAAAGTGAGACGAGGCTTTTGCATGTTCGCACCCAGATGACAGAATAGCCGGCATGCCGGGGACGCTCTATGTTGTAGCCACGCCGATTGGCAACCTCGAAGACATCACTCACCGCGCGCTCAGGCTGCTGCGCGAAGTTGACGTCATTGCGTGTGAAGACACGCGGCACACCAGAAAACTGCTGAACCATTACGGCATCAAAACCAGGGTTACGAGTTATCACGATCACAACGAACGCGAACGTACCGTTGAGTTGTTGCAAGCCCTTGCGTCCGGATCAGACGTGGCCATCGTTTCCGACGCAGGCACGCCGGGCATCAGCGATCCCGGCTTTCGCCTGGTGAGTGAAGCAAGTGCGCAAGGCGTGTCGGTAGTTGCCTTACCTGGGCCGACGGCCCTGATCACCGCGTTGGCGGCGTCAGGACTGCCGACCGATGAATTCTTTTTTGCCGGCTTCTTGCCTGCCCGCTCGGGAGCACGGCGCGCGCGTTTGGCGGAGCTACGCAACATTCCCGCAACGCTGATTTTTTATGAAGCACCGCATCGCATCGCCGCCACGCTAAAGGACGCGTGGGAAATTCTGGGCGAGCGCCAGGCAGTGGTTGCACGCGAGTTGACTAAGATTCATGAAGTGATAGTGCGCGCTCGTTTGAGCGAGCTGACCGAGCGCTTTGGTTCAGAGGAAAGAACGCGTGGAGAAATCGTGTTGCTCATCGATCGCACGCCTATTGAAAGTGAGGTTAAGGACGCGGGTGATATGCGCACCATCGCGGCGCTGGTCGCAGAGTTTGAAGCGGCGGGCCTGGACCACCGGGCGGCGTTGAAGAAAGCAGCGCGCGAGTTAGGTCTCTCGCGCGACGAAGCCTACCGGCGGCTTGTGGCTGAGCGTGGTAAGTAATAGCGGGGCACCGCCCGCCTTCCTGACCCTCGAGACATTCAGAGCTGAGTGGATGCCCCCCTGCTAGCCGCTCAATTAAATGGTTCGAACCAATTTGCACAAGCTCATGGCCGGGAAGGCGGGCTTGCCCCCGCTCTTTTATTTCTAATCAATTGCCACTCAACTGCGCCGGCAGCTGTTTATCAACCTTGGGTCGTACGGAACGGTTGGCTAATTCCCACAGCAGCATGTAAACCGTGCGCGTGACCTTCTCCATTTTTTGAAAGTCGATCTTTTGCACTTCGTCGCCCGGGCGATGATAGTCCTCGTGTTCGCCGTCAAAAAAGAAAACGATCGGGATGCCCTTCTTTGCATAGTTGTAGTGGTCGCTGCGAAAGAAGAAGCGGTTAGGATCGGTTGGATCGTCGTAACGATAGTTGAAAGAAAGGTTCAAATAATCCTTGTTAACCGTTTCCGCGAGATCGCCCAGCTCGGTGCTCATCATCTTTGAGCCAATCACATAAACTTCATTCGGCCCGGATAAATTCGCGTTGCGCACGCTTGTGTCGCCTTCATTTTTGCTGCGCCCGATCATGTCAATGTTGAGTTGTGTGACAATCTTGTCGAGTGGAATAGTCGGATAGTCGGTGAAGTACCGCGAGCCCCACAAGCCTTTCTCCTCCCCCGCATGCCACACGAAGAGCACTGAACGCTTCGGCCGCTTTGGCGTTTTTGCCAACGCCTCGGCCATTATCAACAGCGCGGTTGTGCCCGAGCCGTCGTCGTCGGCGCCGTTGTTGATCGCATCACCGTTCACCGGCAGGCCGATGCCAATGTGATCGTAATGCGCGCCCAGCGCCACGTATTCGTCTTTCAAAACCGGATCGCTGCCTTCAAAAACCGCCACCACGTTCTGTGTTGCCAGTGCCTCCGATTTTGTCTTGATTTTGAGTGTCAGTTTCTTTTCCGGACTCAGCTCAAAAGAATCGGGAACTTTGCCGGAATAGATTGAGTCGAAGATTGCATTAGCATTTTGCTTTTCGCCCTGTAACAAAGCGTTTGCCAGGCGCGGCGCGGCTACAATTTGGGGTACCAGCAGCGGATTTCTCATCGGGTTCTCGGAAACGACCGTGCGGAGCGAATTTTCAAATTTCTCAACTCTGAGAACGCCTCGTTCAGTCCGTTGACTTCGATTGCGCTCCCAGTTTGCCAAATATTGAAAGTCAGGAATGACAACCAGCCCCACCGCGCCCTGCTTCTGCGCATACTCGTTGGCGTTCATATAGTCTTCGCCGCGCTTGCCCGTGAGATCCCCGCGCGTAATGCCGCGCGGGTACCCATCCGGCGGCCCAAAAATGATGGCAATTTTTCCCTTCGCATCGATCCCTTTATAGGCATCGATATTTTTCGCCTTAATAAACCAACCGTTTCCGGCGAACACTAGCGGAGCAGTAACGTTTGCATCGCGCGAGTAAGGAATGTAGTCCTCGCCGATAATCAGCGTTTGACCGTTGAGCTGGACACTGGTCTCGGCTTTTTCCAAAGAGTTCTGGCGCAAGCCTATCTTTTGAAAGAACGAGCCGTTGTCACCCGCTGGTTTGAATCCCCAGTGCCCCAGGTTCATGGCGAGAAATTTTGCCGCTATGTCGAGTCCCCTTGAAGGCGTATCGCGTCCCTCCATTTCATCGGAAGCGATGAATGTCAGGTAGTCTTTGATTGTCGCCGCAGTAATGGTATCAACGCCTCTTTGCGACGCGATCGAAGCTGGGACGGCCTTCGCTGGATTGCTGCTTCGGCGCTGGGCCAGCGCCACTGAAAGGTTTCCCGCAGCTGGGAAGCCGGCGATCAAAACGCTTGTTAAAACAATTGCTGACAAAAATCTTCGCATGTCTTCTCCTGATGTCTCCGATAAATGAACAAAAATGGGGAAACTTTATTACGCAGCAATGCGCGGGAGGGTTTACGCTTGCTGAACTGCCTGGATCATTCGTGTAAGAGTCTCTTTAGCGTCGCCATAAAGCATTCCGGTTACCGGTTTGAAGAACAGCGGATTTTCCAAACCGGAAAAACCTTTGCCTTGCCCGCGCTTCAATACCACAACTGACTTTGCGTGATCGACCTCCAGAATCGGCATGCCGGCTATGGGACTGCCGGGGTTGTCGCGCGCGTCAGGATTGACTACGTCATTTGCGCCAATCACCACTGCAACGTCAGTCTGCGGAAACTCCGGGTTGATCTGTTCTAATTCATAAAGCGACGAGTATGGCACGTTTGCTTCCGCGAGCAGCACGTTCATGTGACCGGGCATGCGGCCGGCAACTGGATGAATTCCATATTTGACGGTAACGCCGCGCTTCTCGAGCGTGTCTGCCAACTCGCGCACCGCGTGTTGCGCTTGCGCAGTCGCCATCCCGTAACCGGGAACGAATACCACCTGCTTTGCATAAGCCATCTGCGTGGCAATGTCTTCCATGCTGACTTCACGCATCGTGCCTGATTGCTCGCCGGGTTTGTCCAAACTCGCCGCGCTGCCAAAAGCGCCAAACAACACGTTCGTCATTGAACGGTTCATCGCGCGGCACATCAGGATCGAAAGAATAAATCCGGAAAAACCATCGAGCGTGCCGGCAATGATCAGCACATTGTTCGATAAGACAAATCCTGTTGCTGCCGATGCGAGACCCGCATAAGAATTCAACAGCGACATGACCACCGGCATGTCTGCCGCTCCTATCGGCATCACGAGCAGCAGGCCGAACACGAACGCCAACCCAACCATCGTAAAGAACAGCGGCATCGAGCCGGGCACGAAAATCAAGTAAACAAAAATTCCTACCGTCGTCGCCAGCAAGGCCATGTTGAAAATGTTCTGGCCCTTGTACGTCAGCGGTGTACCACGCACCAGACCTTGCAACTTTGCGAATGCCAGCAAGCTTCCGGTTGTAGTTAAGGCGCCAAGCATTACCTCAAAACCAAGCGCCGACATCGTAATCGTGTCAAGGTGACCACCGTGACGATAAAACTCGGAAATTCCCACCAGCGCTGCCGCGAAGGCGCCAAATGCATGCGAGAGCGCGGTCCGCTGCGGCATCGCAGTCATCGGCACCCAAAGGCCCATTGCCAGACCAACCAGCGAGCCAAGCACCAATCCGATGATGATCCAGGTGTAGCTGACGATCTCGAAATGCATCAGCGTGCCGATGATCGCCATCAACATGCCAAACTCCGCCAGATGCATGCCGCGTTTGGCGGTTTCCGGATGGCTCAATCCCTTTAGGCCGAGAATGAAAAGGATAGAGGCCAGCAGGTAACTTAGTTCGATGAAGTAAATGCGCACTGAATTTGGAATCTGGAATTTGGAATTTTGGACCTAGTATTCTTTTGGTCTTTGCATTTGGTCTGCCTTCTGCCTACTGCTTTTTGCCTTCTGCCCTCTGTACCGTTGGTTTGCGCTTGAACATCCTCAACATGCGGTCGGTAATCACAAATCCGCCAACCACATTCGTGGTTGAACAAAACACGGCAATGAACCCGAGTATGGTGCTCACCGTGCTGTAGTCCGCTCCCGCGGTTACGATTGAACCCACCAAAGAGATCCCCGAGATCGCATTCGTCGCCGACATCAGCGGTGTATGCAACAGCGGCGGCACCCGCGAGATCACCAGATAACCGAGAAAAGCCGCGAGGGAGAAAACGTAAAGCGCGGAAATCAATGTTAATGCCGACATAATCAACGGCCCTCCAAAGTCGGGAGTGGAACCTTCAAACGCGGGAAACAAGCAAGTCTTCGTCAGACTTCGCGGCTTTGCCGCCGCACAGTGCGGTAAGGCTGGGCCTTACCGAAAGATCTTCTTTGACTTCTGGAGGCTGTGCCTCGTTGCGAATCGGAGGCATAGCCTCAAATACAAAATATTAGATCGCCGGTAAGGCAGAGCCTTACCGCACTGTGCGGCGGCAAAGCCGCTCACGCAACTGCGCCAAGCGCAGCCGCTACTCTTTGATTTACAACTTGCCCCTGATGCGTCACGCACGATGGACCAACTACGTCATCGCTTATTTCGATATTCAACTCGCCATCCTTTATCAGCAAACCGAGGAAGGCGCCGACATTGCGCGAATACAACTGACTGGCGTGAACCGGAACCGTCGCCGGCAAATTCGTCGGAGCGAAAATCGTTACACCCTCCCGCTCGACGACTTCATCAGCTTTGCTGAGCGCGCAATTGCCGCCGGTTGCGCCGGCAAGATCGACTATCACCGAGCCGCGCTTCATTCCGGTCACCGCTTCTTCAGTAACCAAAAGCGGCGCCTTGCGCCCAGGCACCTGTGCCGTTGTGATCACCACGTCCGCAGTCTTCGCGTGTTCTGTAATCAAGTCCCGGCCGCGCTGCATTGCCTCTTCCGACAACTCAACCGCGTAACCACCCGCGTCTTCAGTCTTGATTCCGCCCAGGTCGACTTCCAGAAACTTTGCGCCGAGCGAACGCACTTGTTCACCTGCAGCCGCGCGCACGTCATAACCTTCAACGACCGCACCGAGCCTTCGCGCCGTTGCGATTGCCTGCAAGCCAGCCACACCGGCGCCCAGAACCAGCACGCGCGCGGGTGGAACTGTGCCTGCGGCAGTCATTAACAAAGGAAACATTCGCGGAATGTGCGACGCTCCAAGCAGCACTGCTTTGTAACCGGCAACGGTGGCCATTGACGAAAGTGCATCCATCGCCTGCGCACGAGTGATGCGCGGTACGAGCTCCATCGCAAATGTAGTGAGACCTTGATCGAGTGCGGGCGCGAGCGCTTCGGGTTCATCGAGCGGGCGAAGAAAACCAAGCACGACTGCGTCTTTTCTGAGTTGAGCGAAAACTTCTTTTGGTGGTCTGATGACTGTGACTAGAACATCGGCTGTGGCAAGCAATGCATTTCGATCAGCGGAGATCTCCGCGCCCGCCTCGCGGTACTCATCATCGGTGCGTGCCGCGCCCAGTCCCGCGCCACTTTCGACTGCGACAGATGCCTTGAGCGCCACGATTTTTTTCACTGAATCAGGCATCAGCGCGACGCGCGCTTCACCGGCTTGTGTTTCTCGCAACACAACTATGTTCATGTTTTTACGAGCGAGTACGACCGACTCTAATGAAGTTGGAACTACCGGGGCGAGAGTATAGCACTCGGAAAAATATGCCTACAATTTTCGTCAGGCATAACAAAGACCGATCCGCAGATTGCGCAGATTTCACCGATTAGAGAATGAGACTGGCAAATGGCTTGCGATTGCACGTGCCCTTCCAGGCACGAAGCATCGCGGGGGATCTGAAGGCCTATCAACGTTCTTTCTTAATGTGAAGATTTAATCTGTGGAATCTGCGTAATCTGCGGATGGTCCTTATCTCTGTAATCTGCGTAAGCTGCGGATACTACCTGCAACTTGCGAAGGCATCTGGTCGGTACCTATAATCAATTTTGACCTGGCGCATTGGTGTAGTTGGTTAACACGCTGCCCTCTCAAGGCAGAGATCACGGGTTCGAGTCCCGTATGCGCTACCAATTCTTTCCCTCAGCCCCCAATTTTGAATCGGTCGCATTCGCAACAAGCGACCTGACGTACTCGGCGAATTAGCCACGTCTGCCGTCCAGCTTGGCCCGTTTGCTGCAGTTCTTCCACTTTATCCGGTAACTGGAGGGATTAGTTCCATGCAAACCAACCTCGGAAAACTTGCTCCACTGCTTCTGATCGTCACCTTGCTTACGCCGGCCATCGTTTATTCCCAAAGCGAAGACGAAACTTCGGGCGTTCCGGTAATCTGGCGCGATCCCGGAAACATCGCGGCGCGTAACCTGCGCTTTGGACCGGGTGGTCCACGTCTGCTCCCTGCTCCTCCCTTCACTTTTGTCAGCGAAGACAAGAGCGGTGAGTCGCCCAAATTCGAAGTCAAAGACTCTAAAGGCGTGCGCTGGGTCGTCAAGCTTGGCGAAGAGGCTCAAGCGGAGACGGTGGCCACGCGCCTGGTGTGGTCAGTCGGATACTTTGCCGAGGAGGCCTACTACTTCCCAAGTGTCAGAATCAGGCGGTTGCCAGAGTTATCTCGCGGAATGGATTATGTGGGCCGACGGGGCCTGGTTCACAACGTACGTTTTGAACCTAGAAGAGAGCACATTAAACGCGGTGATGCATGGGACTGGATGGATAATCCTTTTCGCGATACGCAGGAGCTCAGCGGACTCAAGGTTCTAATGATCCTGCTGAACAATTACGATGCGCGTAAAGAGAATAATCGCATCTTTCATGTTAAGGACAGCAACTCCCTGACCACGGAAGCCTGGCATGTCGTAACCGACCTGGGCGCCACGCTGGGGCGCGCGGGCGGTTTAGGAGGCAAGCGTTCAAAGAACAGCCTGCGCGATTTTCTTGCAACTCGATTCGTAAAGGGAGTACACGACGACGGCGCGGTCCAGTTTGACTACGACACGCGGCCCAGGGGATTGGGCCATTTTTCCGTTCTCTATCCGCCTTATTATCGAGGTGAGGTTAAGAAGGAAAAAGCGATGCGTAGTATTCCGGTCGAACACGCGCGTTGGATAGGATCGCTACTGTCGCAGCTCACGGACGAACAATTGAGAGATGCGTTTGGGGCTGCCGGATACAACGCATCGACTACCGAAGGCTATGTAAAAGCGTTGCGACAGCGAATCACCCAACTTGCAGAACTCTAGCTAAAAAGTCGACACGATAAGAGTTGGGTGAAAGCTATAGCGGAAAGTCCTCGAATTATAGCTTCGAGGGCCTTCTATCTATATGTAGCTGCTGTTAACATAAAGTCCCATCGCGAAGTGCGCGGTCTTCTCATCTTTCCCTTCCTTGCGACCTGTAATAAAGTCTTCCTAAAAGAAATCCAAATAAAACTATGAAACAGTCGCTTTCCGAAGAGACGCTGCGCGACCTCGTCAGCAAACTCCAACAGGCCAATAACGCTTTCGCTATTACTTATCCCGGTGAAACAGGCAAACGCCAGCCGGTCCACACGGTCTATGGTGGCGCGCATCTTTTCAAATCCGATTCTGCAGGGCGGCTGGGCGCGCTTGCACGCCGCTCGCTCGATCAGTTCGCTCCGGACTTTATCGCTTTCGCGAAAGCCATCGAACTGCCGGGGGCTGAGCAACTGCCTGAAGCGACGGAAGAGGGCGACGGCTTACGGGCGGATCTGGATAACAATTCCGAAGTCGTGCGGCAAAAAGACAAAACCGCCTGGCTGGCCCACACGATTTACAACCGCGTTAACGAAAAATTGCGCCGCGAACCGGTCGAGGATTTCCGCATCGACTTTGAAGACGGCTATGGCAATCGTCCCGATGCAGAAGAAGACGGTCACGCCGCTGCTGCCGCCGCGGAAGTAGCGGAGGGAATGCTCAACAGTACACTGCCGCCGTTCATTGGCATCCGCATCAAGCCATTCAACGAAGAGTTGCGCGCTCGCAGCATGCGCACCCTCGATATTTTCGTTTCCACTTTGATAGAGAAATCGGGCGGCAAACTCCCGGACAACTTCGTTGTGACCTTGCCGAAAATTACGATTCCAGAGCAGGTCAGCGTGCTGGCCGAACTGTTTGAGTCACTAGAGAAATCGACTGGTCTTGCTTCCGGTTCACTCAAACTGGAGATGATGATCGAAACCACCCAATCGATCATTAACAATTGCGGCGAAATCAATCTGCCCTTGCTACTGGCTGCCGCACGTGGTCGTTGTGTGGCAGCACACTTCGGGACCTACGATTACACTGCGAGTTGCAGCATTACGGCGGCGCACCAGCACATGATGCATCCCGCCTGCGACTTTGCTAAAAACATGGTGCAGGTTTCGTTTGCCGGCTCAGGCATCTGGCTTTCCGACGGCGCGACGAACATCATGCCGGTGGCGCCACATCGTTTCAGCGAGGGAGCCACGCCCTTGACTGCGGAACAGATCGGCGAAAACCGCGAAGTGGTCCACCGCGCCTGGAAGCTGCATTACGATCACATTCAGCATTCACTGCAAAACGCTTTCTACCAGGGTTGGGACCTGCATCCGGCGCAATTACCAACGCGCTACGCTGCGGTCTATTCGTTCTTCCTTCAGAGTCTCGACGCGGCTTCTGAGCGTTTGAAGAATTTTGTAGAGAAGGCCGCGAAAGCGACATTGGTTGGCGACGTTTTCGATGACGCCGCCACCGGCCAGGGTCTGCTGAATTATTTCCTGCGCGCCATTAGTTGCGGGGCATTGACAGAAGAAGAGGCGGTTGATCTTTCCGGACTGACCGTCGCCGAATTGCGTTCCGGCTCTTTTGTAAAAATATTGAACAACCGGCAAAGCTTGTAGTTCAGAGTTAAATCAAGCAGTTCAGAGTACAAGCTTTAGCTTGAGTTGTTACGAGTCCGCAACCTAAAGTTGGACTCTAAACTGCTTGAGTTCACCGGGCCAGCAATCTGAAAGGCTGTACTCTGAACTGCTTGAGTGATCGCGGGAGGACAGAATGAAAATCGTTGTTAGTTTGCTGCTTTTATCGACACTCTTGATAACTAGTATTTCTGGAATGCAGCAGCGCGGAAGTAAGAAGCCAGTTGGTGATCCGGATCTCGCAAAGAAGATCGCGCGTTTTGCGCCCACCACGTTGACGGCCAATACCTCCAAACTGTCCGCGGGCGATCGCCAGGCGTTAAACAAAATTATCGCGGCAGCAAAACTTTTCGATCCCTTGTTTCTTCGACAGGTATGGAGCGGCAACGAGGCTCTTAAAGCAAAGCTCGAGACCGACAACACTGCGGTTGGCCGCCAACGTCTGCATTACTTTCTGATTAATGATGGGCCATGGTCGCGGCTGGACAGCAACGAGCCCTTCATCGAAAGCGTGCCGCACGAAAAACCGCCGCACGCAAACTTCTACCCGGACGATATAAACAAAGACGAATTCAACTCCTGGCTTGCCGGCCTGCCTGGTTCAGAAAAAGAAAAGGCCACCGGCTATTTTTACACCATCCGCCGAGATGCGAATGGTAAGTTGATAACCGTGCCTTACAGCCAGGAGTACCGCGAGTTTCTCGAGCCGGCCGCCAAACTGCTGCGCGAAGCTGCCGCCTTAACGACTAATCGTACGCTGAAAGACTTTCTGGCGAAGCGCGCCGATGCCTTTGCTTCAAACGACTACTACGCCAGCGATGTCGCCTGGATGGATCTCGATGCGCCCATAGATGTGACCATTGGTCCTTACGAAACCTACGAAGATGAGCTGTTCGGCTACAAGGCAGGGTTCGAGGCTTATGTCACGCTCACCGATTCGATCGAGTCGGCGAAGTTGAAAAAATTTGGCCAGCATCTTCAGGAGCTGGAAAACAACCTGCCGATGGATGCGAAGTATCGTAATCCGAAGCTCGGCGCCTCGTCGCCGATGCGCGTGGTGAACGAAGTTTTCGCTTCTGGCGAGGGAAACAACGGCGTGCAGACCGCGGCCTTCAATCTTCCCAACGATGAACGCGTCGTGAAGGAAAAAGGATCGGCGCGGATCATGTTGAAAAATGTTCAAGACGCGAAGTTCAACAAGGTCCTGACTCCTATTTCGCGAGAGGTGTTGACCGTCGCCCAGCAGCGCGACATCGCATTCGATTCCTTCTTCACGCACATACTGATGCACGAGCTGATGCACGGCCTTGGCCCACACAACATTACCGTCGACGGTCAGGCGACGACGGTGCGCTTGCAGCTTAAGGATAAGTATTCGGCGATTGAAGAAGCGAAGGCGGACGTCACCGGCCTATGGGCGCTTCAGTATTTGATCGACAAAGGCGTCATCGACAAACAGATGCAGCGCACGCTATACACCACTTACCTTGCGAGCATGTTCCGCTCAGTTCGTTTTGGCTTGACTGAGTCGCACGCGCGTGGCGTGGCGATGCAGTTCAACTATTTCACCGACGAAGGCGCGATTAAGTTTGACGAACGCACCAACAAGTTCAGCGTTGACAATGCGAAAATAAAAGACGCGGTGGCTAAGTTAACGCGCGAGCTGCTGACGATTGAAGCGGAAGGTTCTTATGACAAGGCGAAAGCGATGCTCGATAAGTATTCATTGATTCGCTCGCCGATGAAAGGCGCGCTGGAGCGGCTGGTCAAGGTTCCGGTGGATATTGAGCCGATCTTCCCGCTAGCGAAGTAGGATAGGCATTCCTGCCTGTCTGTTTTTTCAGGGGCATCGACACGTCGGAGAATCTACAAAGGACAGACAGAATGTCTGTCCTACTTATGCCCGCCGAATAAACTTCGCGGCAACCCAGCCCACCAATATTAGAACCGCGAGGATGGCCCAGTTGTACTGGTCGCCATAGGTCACACCGGGAAAGTGGTTACTGATCATGAGGAAGACCAGCGGCACGGCCATGAAAGTGTTTTGCTTGGAACGCAGCTTTGCCTGCGCGCTCAAAGCATCGTCGGGCTTTCGTCCTTCATTGATTGCGGCAATCATTTTCTTCTGTGCCGGCAGAATGTGCATCCAGACATTTGCGGCCATGATAGTTCCCATCATTGCGCCCACGTGAATGTAAGCCGCGCGCGCGCTCAGGTAACGAGTCAATCCATAGCTAACACCTACCAGCAGAATGTAAGCAACGACGGCGAAAGCTTTCTCATTCTTTCCCAGCGGCGACAGCATCAATAAGTCGTAAACTATCCCACCTACAATCAAGACACCGACACCAAGTGCCACTGCCGCACCCACGCTGATATCGCGCACATCCGGGTCGATGAGAGCGCCACCACCGAGATAAAAGATCACGACCATAAGCGCCATGCCGCTCAGCCAGGTCGTGCCTGCTTCCCAACGAAACCAATGCAGAGTGCGCGAAGCTAAATCCGGTACCTTGCGTTTCTCAACTACGTAGAACCCGCCGCTATGGACCATCCAGATCTGAGCCGCGTCACCCGTGTTCGCCACCGCCTTCTCTTCTTCAGTCAGGCGTGCATCGAGCCAGGTAAAGTAATAAGTAGTGCCAACCCACATGATGCCGGCGAAGACATGCACCCAGCGGAAGATCAGATTTAGCCACTCGCTAATGGTTGGATCTAGCATTGTTTGATGTGGCACAGACTTTAGTCTGTGTTGCGTCCGTAATATTTATCGTAGGTGCACAGACTAAACTCTATGCTACTTAGCTGCCGCGATAGGTTGAATAGCCGTACGGACTGAGCAAGAGTGGAATGTGGTAGTGCTGTGAGCTATCCTCAATCCGGAAAACAACCGTGACTTGAGGATAAAAACATTCGACTTCGAGCCCGGCGAAATACGCTTCAGTGTCGAAAACAAGCCGGTAAGTTCCGCGTTCGATCGGCTCGCCCACCAGGAAAAAAGGTTTCACGCGACCGTCCGTGTCAGTCCAGGCGTGACTTAGCTCGGTCCAACTTTCGTCCGTGTTTTGACTGGAAAGCGAAACCGCAACACCACTGGCCGGCGCACCGCGCGCGATGTCGAGAATGTGAGTCGAGATGGTGCTCATTGGTCGTTAGTAGTCAGTTTTCAGTAGTCAGTTATTGTATTCCACGCGCGCAGTTTAGCAGACAACTGTCTACGGACAACTGACCACTGACCACTGACAACGGACTAACCTTCAACCAGCTTCTGCAAACGCAATTTAGTGATCTTAGCTTGTTCTGCGGCGGCGATGCGCAACTCTTCGTCCGGCTCATTCTCGAGGCGGCCGCGCAGGATTGTTAGCATCTCTTCAGAACTCTTGCCGGTCGCGCAAACAATGAAGATGTAACCAAACTTCTCTTCGTATTTTTGATTGAGCTCGGCAAGCGCTTGCATTGTTTGCCTGGCCGCGTTAGTGACGCCGGACTGTTCGGCTTCTGACCAGCGCTTCGCAACGTCAGAAACCGCGGCCACCGCTTTCTTTTCGCCAATCTTTGGGTGACTGCGAAAAGCTTCCAGCCAGTCGTTGGGTTCGAGTACCCACCAAACGCGATCGGCTTTCTCAATCAAGTCGTCAAGAGTTTCAAAAGGTCGCTCAGCAATCACCTGCTCGGCCCATTGTCTTGAGCCACAACATTTGAGTAGTTCACCATGCGTTTCGCTGGCCGCTGATGAATTCAACGACGCAAGTTTTGTTGTTTTCAATTTCGCCTGTTTCCAACATCTGTTCGCGCTTCGCGCTCATTGCGGGCGAGACGTCCGCGGTGCCAGGGAATCACTTAACGCACCAGCCTTCCATACACGCGCAGCCGGCTGACGCCACCGTCGGGAAAGATATTGAAGCGCAAGTGCGAAAAGGCCCCGGCATCCAACAACTCGTTCTCAAAATAATGGCGAGTGTGTGCCTGCAGCTTTGTGCGCGGCAAAATGCTTTTCCACGCAACTGACAAGTCCGTCAGCTTCTCCCCCGTTAAATCCGAGGAATGCGTTGCTTCAAGGGAACAGCTCTCCGGAAAATTTCCTTTGAACCATGCCGTGTCAACTTCCAGCCGCCGCACCTCGCCAACCGCGCCGAGTTTGATGATTACCCAATCGTGACCCGGGCCGCGGCGCCTTTTCGTTTCCCAGCCATCGCTCATGTTTGCCGCCCGTCCCGGCATGATGAGGTTGTGACGATGTCCAAAAAACATGTCGCTGCAGGAAATAACGCGGCCACCATTTTCCACTGCAGCTAGATCAACGTCGCCGCCGATTCGCTGCAAACGTTCCCAGTCGGGTAGTACTTCGCCATACACACGCAAACGCGCGACGCCGCCATCCGGGTAGATGTTCAAGCGAAGATGCGTGACGGATTGTTCGCTTGTGACGGCAAACGAATTTTGCGAATCGCCGGCGAGTACCAGCTGAGGCAGCAGTGGCGTCCAGTTGATTGAATCTTTTTGCAGGTCCTCCGCAGTTGGTTGGCCCTCGACCGCGCAAGCTTCAAGTGAAAAATGTTCAGGGTAATTGCCGCGGAAAAAACTGGTGTCAACTACAACACCGCGAATAATTCCGGGCAGCCCGAGTCGAATGATGCACCAATCAAAACCGGGTGTACGCCGGCGCCGCGTTTCCCAACCGTCCATCCACTTCCCTAAGTCCGTGTAGTTGCCTTCGATGAAAATTGGTGCGCTAGCCTTCAGCAAATTTTCCTTGGACGCAAAGAATTCATCATTGGCAACCAGGACCGCCCCGCCAACTTTCTCGGCAGCCAAGTCCACCAGCTCAGTGAAATCCATTTCCATTCCTTAACTTTATCGTGAAGCAAACTGTTAGTTTGCGAGAACTCATTCCCCTTCAACTCGAAGGGCTGGCCCACCAAGGCAAAATAACAGTTTGCTTTACGATTGTCTCAATAATAACCCGCGCGGTTCGCCACAAAATTCGCCGTCATCATATATCTTCCGGCCACGAAGAAAAGTTTTCTCGACTACGCCGGAAAGCGTTTTGCCTTCGTATGGAGTCAATTTGTGCCGGTGATGCAGTTCGCTAGCTGATACTTGAAACCGTTTTGCCGGATTCCAGATTACTATATCGGCATCACAGCCAGCCGCGATATTGCCCTTACGATTTTTTAAGTTAACGAGCTGCGCGGGCGCGGCACACAGCCAACGGCTCAAGTCGTTGATCGAGTGACCGCGACGCTGCGCTTCGGTCCAGACGATTGGCAACCTCAATTGCAAAGATGATATGCCGCCCCAAGCCGCAAGAAAATCACCGCTTTCACGCAGCTTTAACTCCGGCGGGCAGGGAGAATGATCTGAGACGATCATGTCCAACGTGCGGTCGGCCAGCGCGGCCCACAGTTGTTCGCCATTCTCTCGCTCGCGGATGGGAGGACAACATTTAAACTCAGTGGCGCCGTCGGGAATGTCTTCGGCTGCAAACGCCAAATAGTGCGGACAGGTTTCCGCGGTTATTTTTAATCCTGCTAACTTCGCCGCGCGCAATGCCGCAAGCGCATCGGCAGATGAATGGTGCACGATGTGCACGCGCGTCCCAAACTCGCGTCCCAGTTTGATCATCAACTCTACGGCTTCGTTCTCGGCAGCGCGCGGACGTGAAGCCAGAAATGTTTCGTATCGAGTAGGACAGAGATTCTTGTCTGTAGCCGTAGCATGATCAGTCGCAAGCGGCGAACAGGCAGGAATGCCTGTCCTACTAATCGGCCCGGGAACTTCGGCGTGGACAATCAAGGTGGCGCCGAGCCGAGTTAGTTCTGGTAATGCTAATCGTAAATCTTCTTCGCTGACGTTTGGAAATTCGTCAACTCCGGAGTGAATTAAGAAGCACTTGAAACCAACCACGCCGGCGACAAGCAAAGACGCCAGCTCGCTCGTGTTTCCGGGAACAACACCTCCCCAAAAGCCGACGTCGACCAGGCATTTGTTTTTCGCGGCTTCTAACTTCTCTCCAAAACCGGCAAGTGTTGTCGTCGGCGGAATCGAATTGAGCGGCATGTCGACAATGGTTGTAATGCCGCCTGCCGCTGCCGCGCGCGTTGCTGTTTCAAATCCTTCCCAATCAGTGCGGCCGGGCTCGTTGACGTGAACGTGGCTGTCGACTAAGCCCGCCATCACAATGGACAAGTCGTCTGTTTCGACCAGCTCGCACCCGGCCGGAAAATCTTCGTAACCCGCGATCGTCGTTATCTTGTCGTCTGAAATATGAATCGATGCCGCCGCAATTCGATCGGGCAGCACGACTTGTTTCCCACGAATGACCAGGTTTGATCGTAGTGGCATAGACTTTAGTCTGTGCTCGCGGACATTGCCACAGACTGAAGTCTGTGCCACGGGTGCGGGCATTTTCTCACGCGAACGTCGGCGGCGGCGGAGGCAAATTCGGTTGCATGTCACCAGTCGCAAGTCCAAACACTTGCTCGTAGGCCGCAACAATCGCCGCGAAGCCTACAGGCAGGACCAGAAATACACCGACGTAACAAAAGAGCACCCCGACAAAACCCAGGAAACCGTTGAGCAACAGCATCCCGAGGAGCTGCCAGAAGTTTGCCATAGCGGCCTTGATGCTCAGCTTGACTGCGTTGAGTCCGGAAAGACGCCGGTCAACAATCAACGGGTACGCAAAGGTGAACCCCACTGAAACGATGATGAGGAGCACCATCATCACGATCCAGAACACGGCAAACAATCCAAAGAAGCCGAGTAAGGCACCCGGATCGGGATCATTATTGCGCGGTATCATGAAGAAGAGAGCGATGTAGAAAACGATGTATGAAGGAATGAAAATCACAAGCATCGGAACCACGTGCAACAAAGTGGCGACCAGGCTGTCGCCAAAATAATCGAACCCTTTAAAGAGATCGCTAAACTCCACCGGCTGTGCGCGCCTGGTTTTGAAAAGCGCCAGATAGATGCCACATCATTGGCCCAAGCAGAATGCCTAACGGAACAAAGCTTCCTATCAGGAAACCGACAGCGGTGAGTCCGACGAAAAGCCAGTACTGGTCCCTGATCAGGCTCCATCCGGCCTTAATGCATTCGACCGGCTCAACTGCTTTGCGACGAAATTCCGGTAAGTCAATGAAGGCACTCATGTATGTTCGTTCTCCTCAGGGAAGCGCTTCTGTTTTTGTCTCTCTCTTCCACCCGGCCTTGTCGATTATCAATCGCAGATGTCCTTTGATCGCTTCCGTATAAATCAGCACGCCAAATTGATTGGGATGGCCCAACGAAGCGTAACGGCAAATCAACAGTCGATCCTTGCGCTCTCTTTTCTCTGCGTCTGTTTCCTTTTGCCCTTTCGGCGCTTTAAAGGTTTCGTTGCAACTTCGCACTCTGCTTTCACGAACCTGGTCATTTGGTTTGTAGGCGGCCGTTCCGAGCGAAAGTATTGCGATAAATTTGCGCAAGCCGGAGAGGTTGGTAGAGCCGAACATGAAATTCCAAAGCAGCGTGTCGGCCGCAGAGAATGAATGTTCCGGCCAAAAATCAATCTCAACGAAGGTCGCTTTTGGCGGCAGACTCCTGGCTGCCAGCTCCGCGTTCGTCATCTCAACGGCTTCTCGTAGATTCGCGGTTGAGACTTTGTACCAAAGCTCCGACAGGGTGATAAGCCGTTCACGCATCTCTTTGTCTTTCATGCGTCGCGCTTGGGGGTTCTCGTTATTCAGATTTTTTGCCAGTGCCCTGATAAACGCGTTGTCGGCGGTACTGTTGGAAACGATGCGGTAATAACTCGGCACGATCACCTGGGCGTTTGGGAAACTTTCGGTGACACGTTTCAGCAAATCGCGCATGCCCACCTTGCAGCTTGTATTGATTCGTTCGCGCAGCCAGTTGGGATCGGTAGTGACATTCAATAGGTTGCTGACGTCGACATCGTTGATGCAACCGTCAAGTAGAATCAGATTCACCGTCGCGCTTCCCGGTCCATAGAAAGCACGCGCGTGGTCGAGCTGCTCATTTATAGATGGGTAAGGAAGATTTACTTCGCCATCGTTTGATTTGAATCTAGGCGGGGTACCGGGATTGGCAGCTATCAGCGCCCCTGAATGAGCGAAGACGTTTTGTCTTACCTCACGATTGGTGTTTTCCTGAAGCCAGCATTTTATTCGCCAGGAGAATTTTTCCTCCGGCTTCAGACCCTGGCCCCACATAATCGAGTCGCCGAGCACAAGCATTTCAAGCAGCTCGCCGGCCGACGGTTTGGCTTCGCCAGGGCACTCGGCGCGCGCGCTGCCCGCGAAAGTGAGCAGCAGGATAATACCGAAAGTGAGTGCGAGCGTTTTATTGGTTCCTGTTCGGATCATGGCCACGATATTCGGGCTCAAAGGGCGTGATTTGGGCGAGCAGAACACTGAATTCAAACACGAAGCTGTTGCACGAAGTCTGCTAGCAAATTAAGACTTACTCGGTGACGATAATTGCTGGTGGAGCGAATGTCGTCAATAGGAACGACTTCATCAGCCATTACTGCGCTGGCCCGATCAATGGTGGCTTGATCGAGTTTGTTGCCACGCAACGCGTCCTCGGTTTTCACGCAGCGAAGTGGGACCGGCGCGACACTTCCTAAAGCTATACGCACATCCTCAATCTTTTCATCGCGAACCTGCGCAGTAGCGGCGAAACAAACTTTGGAGATGGCTTGCGCTTTTCTTGTGCCTACTTTGCGGTAGTAATGTCGCACCTTTTCCGCACGCCGGGGCAGGCGAATTCGCGTCAGCAACTCGTCTGGCCTGATGATCATTTGTTTGTAGCCGGTATGAAAGCCGTGATACCCAACCCATCGCCTACCGCTCACAGAAACAAGCTCCAGCTCGGCATCATATACCAATAGTGCCGGCGGTGAATCGGCGGCCGGCGAAGCGTTTATGATATTGCCGCCGAGCGTTCCGCGATTTTGAATTGCCAGCCCACCAGTCTCACTGGCGGCCTGGCAAAGCATCGGAAACTCTTCTTGCAGGACTTTCTCTTGCTGCACTTCAGTATAGGTCGTCAAGGCGCCGAGTGTTACATCTTTGTCCGTTACTTCAATGCCGCGCAGCTCTTTAAGGTTCCAGATGTTGAGATAGTTTTTGTGCGGCAGTTTTCCAGCTTCCAGCAG
>JBPCLZ010000031.1:0-19883 GCA_051002775.1 Pyrinomonadaceae bacterium
CATCTACTCGGTGTACTCGATGAAAGAAACAAAAGCATTACCCCAGCTAAAGGCTGGCATGGTAAGTGCTCAAAAGTGTAAACGATGTCCCCGGTCTAAAACGTAAACTATGTCCGGCTTGCACAGAGTTTGATGTCGATCATACTGGTCGGAGTTAATCATAAGTCGACGCCGCTCGCGGTCCGCGAGCAATTAGCGCTGTCGGACGCAGCCTGCGCTAACGGTCTGCGTTCACTGGTGGACGGCGAAATTGTGCGGGAGGGACTAATTGTTTCTACCTGTAATCGCGTCGAGGTGTTGACTGAAACAGCCCACGGCCGCCTAAGTGAAACTACCGAGCGCATCATCGACTTTCTTACCCGCGCAAACGAGCTGCCGCGAGCGCAATTTGAAACACAACTTTATCAACACACCGATGATCAGGCTGTGCGCCATCTTTTTCGGGTCGCCTCTTCACTCGACTCGATGGTGGTGGGCGAGCCACAAGTCCTGGGCCAGGTGCGACACGCTTATTCGATCGCACTTGAAGCGGGCACGACGGGAAGAATCCTAAACCGCCTGGTCCATCACGCTTTTCGCGTCGCTAAGCGGGTGCGCACGGAAACGGGGATCGGTGCGAACGCCGTCTCTATCAGTTACATGGCCGTGGAGCTTGGCAAAAAGATTTTTGATTCCTTTGCCGGAAGGACCGCCTTGCTAATCGGCGCCGGTGAGATGGCTGAGCTGGCGGCGCGCCATCTCGTCAATGCGGGCATCTCAAAAGTCTTGCTGGCGAATAGATCAGAATTGCCGGCACGCGAGTTAGCTCGTGAGCTGGGCGGTACGCCAGTGGATTTCGAGCGGCTAGCCGAACACCTGCCGCAAGCCGATATTGTTATATGTTCGACTGCTGCCGACCGTTACCTTGTCACTGAGCCGATGGTGCGCGAGGCGCTGGCAAAAAGACGAAACCGGCCCGCCTTCTTTATCGATATCAGTGTGCCACGTAACATTGATCCCGCGATTGGCAAGATTCCCAACGTATTTGTTTTTGACATTGACGATCTCGAGTCTGTGATTTCGTCGAACATTCGCGAGCGCGAGCGCGAAGCAGAGCGGGCCGAGTTGATCGTCGAATCCGAGATAATGCAGTTCCAACTGTCGTTGCGTGCACTTGAAAGCGGGCCGGCCATTGGGGCTTTAAAGCAGATGCTGCAAGACATTGCACGCCAGGAGTTGAAGCGGCAACGTAGCCGGCTCGGCCAGTTGAGCCTGGAACAGGAATCCGGCATTGAGACGTTGTTGCTATCTACTGTTAATAAGATCTCCCATCCAGTGCTAAGTCAGATGCGCCACTCTTCTGATGCCAGCGATGCTGAAATCATTGAGGCTTGGCGCGATATCTTCGGCCTCGAAGATTAATTCCCTCCCAACATGAAACAGATCCTCGTCATTGGTTCGCGCGGTTCAAAGCTCGCGCTCACGCAGGCGCGCTTGGTGGAAAGCGAACTCAACCGTCTCAATCCTTCACTCGAAACTCGCATTAAAATTGTTACCACGTCCGGCGACGTCAAAAGTGAGCCGCTGTCAGTGATTGGCGGCAAAGGAGTGTTCACCAAAGAGCTTGAGGACGCGCTGCTTGAACGCCGTATTGATCTGGCGGTCCATTCACTCAAAGACTTGCCAACGATTATCCCGGAGGGATTGACGATCGCTGCTATTTGCAAGCGCGAGGATCCGCGCGACGCCCTGGTCCTGGGGCAAAGTCTGCAAAGCGCGGGCAACGCTTCAATAGCCGGTTTGCCGCAGAAAGCGATTGTGGGAACTTCCAGCCCACGTCGCCTGGCCCAATTAAAACATCTGCGCAACGATCTTCTTTTCGAGGACCTCAGGGGAAACGTGGATACGCGTCTTCGTAAACTTGACGAGGGCCGTTACGACGCTCTGGTTTTGGCTTGTGCGGGGCTGCAAAGGCTGGGACTGGCGAACCGAATCAGCGTGGCCCTTTCGAGCGTGGAAATGTTGTCATCGCCGGGACAGGGTGCCCTTGCTATAGAAACGCGCACCGAAGACGAGGAAACAATCGAAGCTGTCCGTAATGCTGATCACAAGTTTACAAGGCTGGCTTGCACCGCTGAGCGCTCTTTCCTTCGCAGTCTTGGAGGCGGTTGCCAACTGCCAATCGCAGCTTACGCGTCTGTCCGTGACAAGAAGATCCGACTTGATGGGCTCGTCGCCGACGTGCAAGGGAAAAAAATAGTTAGAGATCGCATATCCGGTTCCTTTGCGGAGGGGGAACAGCTCGGTATTACCCTTGCCGAACGCTTGTTGGCGAATGGAGCTCGCGAGTTACTTGACGCATGTGAATAATCAACCGCTCACCGGCCGCACGGTCGTGGTCACCCGTGCAACTGCACAAGCTGACGAGTTTGCCCAGGAGCTGGAAAGATACGGCGCACGGGTAATCGCCTGTCCCACCATAGAAATACAGGAGCTCGACGACTATCGAGTGCTGGACGAGGCGATCAATCACCTTTACGGTTACGACTGGTTGATACTGACCAGCGCAAATGCGGTGAACTATTTTTTAAAACGCCTGACCGCGCTGGGCCACGATTCCTCAAGTCTTGATGACTTAAAAGTCTGTGTAATAGGAAGCGCCACAGCTGAAAGCGTCGGCGCTTTACACGTTCACGTAGATCTCATTCCCACCGAATTCAAAGCGGAAGGTATTCTTTCCGCACTCGAGCGCTTCATCGGTGGCAGCGAGGCCTTTAAGGGGCTGAACATACTGCTTCCACGTGCGTCGGTCGCGCGAGATCTCCTACCAAAAGCGCTAGAAGCAGCCGGCGCGCGCGTCGATGTAGTTCCGGTTTATCGAACTGCGTTGCCGCCGGATCTGGATCGGGGGCGCGTGGCTGCAATGCTCTCGGGAGGCGCTGACTGTATCGCCTTCACCAGCGCCTCGACCGTTAAAAATCTTGCCCGGCTCTTCGATACTCGGGACTTGGGCATTGTGCTTCCTGGAGTCACGATTGCTTGTCTTGGCGATGTTACCGCTGCGACGGCCGCAGACCTTGGACTTCAAGTTGACATTCTGCCGGCTCAGCCTACAATCCCCGTCTTCGCTCGCGCTATCGCGGAGTACTTCGAGCGAGGCTAATCCGCAGATTACACGGATTAGACAGATTCAGAAGGGTGAAACGAACATGGTCATAGGGTGGCGCAGCTATTTGTTCTGCGCAATCTGCGGATAACCTTCATGCTAAACTAACTGTGATGTCATTTTCGTCGCGCCGCATACTCGTAGTTGACCAAAACAAAACCGCCGGTCAAGAGCTTCAAAAACTGGTCGCATCGTGGGGCTACGAAGCTCTATTCAACGATGATGACGCGGCCAGCGTGGAAACGATTGTACGGGCCGAGCCCACCGTGATCATCGGCAGCAGTTCGCTTGCATCAGACGACAGCTTCAGTGTCCTGCGCGATCTGAAAGCGCAAAGTGACGTTCCTGTAATTCTGCTTGCCGAAATTCCCGCGGTCGATGCGGCCAAGCGCGCTGTTAAGGAAGAATTCGCCTACCACTATTTCGAGCAGCCGCTGGACGTAGATAAGCTTCGCGTCGTTTTGGACCGCGCTATCGAATTAACCGATGCGCGGCGTGAGAATGAAGTGCTCCGCCGCGAACTTCAGGATCGCGGCGGTTTTGGAGAACTGGTTGGCAGTTCGGCGGCGATGCGCGAAATCTACTCACTCGTCGAACAGATCGCGCCTTCGTCAGCATCCGTTTTGATTACCGGCGAATCGGGGACGGGCAAGGAACTCGTCGCCAGGACGATTCATCAGTTGAGCCCGCGCCACGACCGGCAGTTCGTAGGAATTAACTGCTCAGCGATTCCTGAGAGTCTGATGGAATCCGAACTCTTTGGCCACGAGAAGGGCGCTTTTACAGGCGCCGCCTCGCGACGGCCGGGATGCTTCGAACTAGCGGATGGCGGCACTCTCCTCCTGGACGAGATTTCTGAAATGCCGGCAATGTTACAAGCGAAGCTGCTGCGCGTGATTGAAGAACGATCGGTGCGGCGTTTAGGAAGTCAAAAAGAAATTGATGTCGACGTGCGAATTCTGGCGGCCACCAACCAGGATCCTCAGGAAGCAATAGCAAAGGGAACCCTGCGCGAAGATCTGCTTTACCGGCTGAACGTGTTTCGCATTCAACTGCCGGCGCTGAAGGATCGGAAAGAGGATCTGCCATTACTGGCACAGTATCTGGTGACAAAACTCGCGGAGAAACACTCGCGGCCCGCGCGTTTTCTCAACCCAGCGGCCATCTCAGCTTTGCAATTTCACGCCTGGCCCGGGAACGTGCGCGAGCTGAGAAACGTCATCGAGCGCGCTGTAATCATTTGTTCCGGCGAGCAGATTGAGCGTCATCACTTCGCTCCCTATCCAATCGACCAGCGCGAGCGCCTACGAAATGAAGACACGATCACTTTTCCAGTGGGGACGCCTATAGAAGAGGTTGAGCGGCAAATGATTGTTCGCACGCTAAAGAAAACCAAGAACAACAAGACGCGCGCGGCCGAGTTATTGGGAATTAGTTTGAAGACGCTTCACAATAAACTTAATTTATATCGAGAACGCGGACAGCTCGATGTTGAAGAGGGGCATTCTACTAATCAGAACCGGGAGCGCTAGCGACCCGATGCGAGCACTCAACCATCGACTGATTGCTCAACCCGATCTTGCCAATAACCTGGACGCCGGCCGTAATGAGCAACGGCAATGATAAGAATTTGATCCGTCTCTACAGAGTAGATTAGGCTGAATGGAAACCGGCGCAGGAGGGTTTTCCTAAGGTCAGGTGCGACGGATTGTCCCAGGTAGGGATGTTCACGAAGCCTTTCGATAACGCGTTCCATCGAGAAAATTGCCTCCGAGACCCGTCGAAGCGGCTTCATAGAATAGAGATGCTTCGGTCATCTCTTCTTCGGCTGGGGGGGAGGAAGCGATAGCCAATCATCGCAGCCGACTACGTACTCTCGCCATAACCTCATCGCCCGGTAACGCTTCAAGCTCACCTTTTAGAAAAGCCTCGTATCGTCGCTGCGCCTCGGCAACCCACAATTGCTCAACTTCGGCATCAAGAGCGGGGTCAAGCTCCTCTATCAGGATACGCGCCAACGTAGCTTTTTCCCGTTGCGTGAGGGAACGTGCCTGTTTTCTCAGATCATCAAGAAGTGTACTCATGGAAATGAAATTATAGCTGCGAATATGCTCCTGGGCGAGGATCAAGCAGCTGGCATTAAGGAGCGCTTAACCAAGTCCGCATTGATTATCCATAGTGCTACTTGCGCGCAAAGGTTGCGGATGATATTCCTCATCGATAATGTCAGTATTGCTATTCTTCATCGACGGTCTGGGGATTGGTACGCAGGGCCCACAAAATCCTTTCGATGGTCTGGCTGATGCAGAACCGCTGGCGCTATTTGCGAATGAAGGTGCGCCACCCATACACGGCGGCATCGTCGTCCCGACCGACGCGCGGATGGGGATTGAAGGCCGACCGCAAAGCGCCTCCGGCCAGACCACGATTCTCACCGGTATAAACGTTCCCACCTTGCTCGGCTACCACAAGCAGGGATTTCCGAATGCGGCGATGTTGGAAATTTTGCGCGAGCATTCGATCTTTCTGCAGTTGAAGCGCGCCGGGGTTGGCCCGATCACTTTTGCAAATACTTACACACAGCGCTTTTTCGGTGAACGGCCGCGTTGGGTGTCCGCCACTACCGCCGCAATGGAAGCTGCTGCGGTGCCATTTCGCAAAGTTGCTGATCTTAAGGCGGGCCGTGCCGTATTTCACGACTTTACCAATCAATTATTAATCGAAAGCGGCGAAGACGTGGAACTGCGCAGCGCCGAAAAAGCCGCAGAGGTTCTCGCGTCTCTTGTCAGCGAACATAAGTTTACGCTTTACGAATATTTCATCACAGATAAGGTTGGGCACATGCAGGACATGCTGATGGCGAGAAATACTTTGCAGAACCTCGCGCGACTCATAAGAGAATTGTTAGTTCGCATTGATTTGAACAGGACATCCGTTATAATCACCAGCGATCACGGAAACATTGAAGATCTCTCGTCGCGCAATCACACGCTCAACATGGTCCCAACGATCGTTTGGGGGCGTGATCAAAATCGGATTTCAAGTCGGATCACAACCCTTGCGGACATCACGCCGGTTATAGTTGAAACCTTGACTGCGAAAAGCAGTTCAGAGTCCAGCCTTTAGGCTGCCGCTTCGTCACGCCAGCTAAAGCTTGGACTCTTAACTACATTGCGCCGCCTGAGACATGACCGCAACAAAACATCCTGCCAAATCTGACAGGGCTAAGAACCTCGAAAAGAACAACCCGCGTGAAGTTTTTGGTTGGAAAATTTACGATTGGGCCAACTCTGCGTTTTCTACGACCATCGTAGGCGCCCTCTTTGGTCCTTACCTGACTGAAATTACTCAGCAAGCGGTTGGCGAAAACGGAGTGGTCGTTGGACTTGGCCCATTGGGCGCGATTACAGCGAAGTCGTTCTTTCCCACTTGTGTGTCTGCAGCCGTGTTTCTGCAAATATTCCTGCTGCCAATTCTGGGGAGCATTGCCGACTACTCTAATCTCAAAAAGAAGATGATGGCTTTGTTCTGCTACATTGCCGTCGCGGCAACCTGCCTGATGTTTTTCGTCGATGGTCGCCTCTTCTGGCTGGGCGGCCTTCTTTTCATCATTGCGAATCTGGGCTTCGGCGCCGCGCTTGTGTTCTACAACGGCTTCCTGAATGAGATTACCACTGAGGATCAGCGCGATAAGGTTTCGAGTCGCGGCTTTGCCTACGGTTACCTGGGTGGTGGACTCCTGCTGGCGCTTAACTTCCTGCTGGTAACAAGCGCGCCGCGGCTGGGTTTGGATCCTTACCTCGCGGTTCGCATTTCATTTCTCTCAGCAGGCGTCTGGTGGGGCGGCTTTGCATTGATTAGCTTTGCAAATCTGAAAACGCGGGCGTCTGAGAAATCCTTACCGTCCGGTAAGTCTTACCTGACGATCGGGTTCTCAGAGCTTGGACGAACGTTTCGAGAACTCGCGCGCCTGCGATATACGCTGAGGTACCTAATCGGATATTTGTTCTTTAACGATGGTATTCAAACCGTGATCAGTATGGCGTCAGTCTTTATGGCCCAGGAGCTCTTCACAGCGCGCGGCCTCAAGACAGATCAGTCATTTCTACTACTAATCTTTCTGATGGTTCAGTTCGTGGCAATCTTCGGCGCGTTACTGTTTGAACGACTTGCCTACGCCATCAGTACCAAAAACGCGATCCTTGTTTCACTCGTGGCTTGGGCCGGGGTTGTTATCTATGGGTACGGATTTCTTCACACCACGAGAGACGCCTGGATGATGGGGGTCGTAATTGCAATTGTTCTCGGTGGCTCTCAGGCGTTATCGCGTTCTCTCTTCTCGCGGATGATTCCGGAGGGACGAGAGGCTTCGTTTTTCGGTATTTATGAGGTTTCGGAACGGGGCACGTCGTGGCTGGGGCCGCTTACTTTTGGAGCGGTGGTGGCAGCAACCGGGTCTTACCGGCAAGCGCTGCTCTCGCTAATAATTTTCTTCATTGCCGGCGTGATCATTCTTTACTTTACCGATACTGACAAGGCCATTCATGAAGCGGGAAACTTGTTGCCGGAAGAGGCGGCGAGCGTCAAGAAAAATGGCTGACAAGCTTCCAAGCGAACCCGGCAGTACCTTCGATTATCCTGCTAACTTCTTTTCCTGCCGATCAGACTTTTTCTCCATACACTCCCGCGAGCAATAAACTGACGATGCTGAATTCGCGCCGACTGCACGAGAGGCCGGAACCCATGTGCCGCATCCGACACAGCGGATTAACCGGCTATCAGTGCGACCAACCGCGCCATTCGGGGTACTGGAAGCGGATCCGGGATCGGCAATGGTGCGGGCAACGTTGAGTAACTTTTTCAGTGCTTGCAGGTAAGGGTAAACGCGCGAATAGATCAGCAGAAGCGCCAGCGCGGAAAGGGAAAAGATGATAAGAAACTTCAAGACAGTTACCGTAAACCGGTCTCAGTTCCGCTATTCGCTTGATTTTCCGCCACGCGTGTATTCGATGTCGACGTTGCGACGACGAGGCGCCGGATCAGTGGCGCGGCGACGAGGCGTTGATTCGCGATTGCGTCGATCGACGCTGCCTGCGGGCAGTCCCTTACCGTGAACGGCTTCCTCGAGAATACGCGTAATCTCCTGGGAAAGAGTTCTATGTTCGGCCGCCGCACGCCGCCGTAAAGATTCCTTCAAATGGTTAGGTACGTATGCACCGATGAAAACTCCTTTACGATTCGCCATCTATCGCTGCCTCTCTTTCGGGAATTGGTGAAGCGCCGGGAATGCGTAGCGCCAAGCGAAGTAGAACAGGTCTGTAAGCCGAATTCTGTATCCCGATGATTTCGCATCGGGATGGCGATCATTCATCTAGTCCAACTGTTACCAGTTGGATCAAGCGATCTACCCGGAGGTCGTATCCCGATATCGGGATTTGGGCGGGCAGCCCTGTTGACGCCTCCCTATTTGATCTTGCACTGCGAGGAGTTTGCCTGGCCGCATCTGTCGCCAGAGGCGCCGGTGCGCTCTTACATTAAGCCCTTGGGGGCCGCACCGTTTCACCCATCACCCACTTTTGAAATCTCAAATCTAAAAGACCTGAAATTTTCAAAACTGTGGGCTGGTTTACTTTCTGTTGCACTTGTCGTCGTCCGATCAATCTCAGATTGCAATCTCAAAATAACGATGGGGACCGAACGGGAAGTAAAGTGAAATTCCAGTCGGGCGCTTGACCCCAAAGACTTTGCAAATCTGAAATCTGAGATTTATCGGACGCCCCGCTGTTAGCGGGCTCGCTGCCCTTTAGTGTTCGGACTTTCCTCTCCTGACGCGAGTCAGCAGCGACCGCCCGACCTGTTCTCTTGCAAGGCTTGGAGAGTATACCAAAACGATGTTCAACGCGTACAGCGCCTGACTGCCCGGCTTTAACCCACGCGAATCGAATTTAGCTGAGATATTTGAACCCGACCCGTAGGCTGTAAAGTAGACTGGGGCGCATCGTGAGCGCCACGGTGAGTGAAACAATTGTGTGCGATAGCGTAAGCGCAAAAAGATTGGGCTGCCGTTGATACGTAGCAGCCCAGACAAGACCCCCAAGCAAGGCTGATAGAGTCAAAAGCGGACTTGGCAGATGTAACAAGCTGAAGATCACTGCGACGAGAACGACACTCTTTAGCCCTTTGCCAACCGCAAACTGGGCGCGGCGGTTAATGAAACCGTTCAGACAGTATTGCTGAAGAAAAGTCCACAGGGGCAGCGAAAGGAAGCGTATGCGCCAGGGTTGGGCGAAGATCGGATAACCCAGCCACCAAGCTGCTGTGAATATCAACACCACTGCCAAAATGGTTGGCAATAAAAGTAAACGGCAAGCAGACAAGAAGTTGTCGGTTCTTAAGCCAATGTCGCGAAGCGTTTCCCCCCGCTCACGATGTGAAATCAACATTAACGCGGCGACGAGTAAAACAGGAATGGCAGTTATCAGTTTATTTTTGCCCGCCAAAGCCAACACGACCCACTCGATGATCAGGCCGGTACTAAACACCGAGACGATCTCCCACCCGGCCAGCGCCCGTGAGAAACCGGGAGAATCGTCCAGGTTTTTGCCGTCGGCTTTCATCGGTTAACTACTTTAGAAAAAGCGGGATTCGCTTGAGTTTTCCCTGCGCATCGACGTTGAAGAGAATAGGCTCGCCAAGGAGCTGTAGTGTTTTCCGCCTGCCATCGCCTGCGTCGTGAAGCGCATAAACGCGGGCCTCATGGTTGCCCACACTCAACGACCTCAGGGGAAACGAATAGCCATGCCACTCGTCTTTTGCCCAGCCGGCCCGGGCCACATCAGGTCTCGATTCGTTCGCCACGCCGGTCGCGGTAAATGCTCCATCGAGGAAGAACTGGCATTCAACGCGCGCCCACGGCTTGGCGTTGTTCACGGCCCAGCCAGCAATCCCGGTATCGGTCAACTCCCCCCAACCGTGAAAGTGCGCGGGCAGGACGCTAAGGTAAGCGAATACGGCGAGAGCGCCCACGAGCAGGACTTCTGCGATGGACTTGCCTACCAAGGCGTGAACCAGGGCTATGGATGGTATCTTCATACACTCTAACAAAGCTCGCATTATAGAGGTCTGGAGCGCGAACTGTCAGTTGCAGAGCCTTTAACGTAACGGTTAATTTTTCGGATGCGTCCCCACAGATTTCTGACTGTAAACAACGCACACCAGCACGTTGCCTACTTAACAAAAAAAGGACGGCCTCGGCAGGCCGTCCTTCGTTTCTTTCCGTTGCTTGCCTTAACTAATCCTGTGCGCCCACTTCAATGCGGTCGTCTTTTTGTATCGCGGGATCAGCAATTTTGCCATCCTGAATTTTTCTCAGATTGAATTCTGTGGTAACCAAGCGCCCGTCAACTCCTTGCCGGGAAACTCGAACTCGCTCACCGGCACGCTCCATTCCTCCACCGGCCGCAAGAATCGCCTGTGTCAATGTCAGTCCCGAATGGTAGGCCTTCTGTCCCGGAAGCTTCACTTGACCAGCCACAAAAAAGAACTCGGCCGGGGCTGGCGGCGTTCCTAATACCTTAATCACATCCCCCGGAAAAACCAGCGTTGCTGATAGATTGGGATCTTTAAGATCGATACGTATTGTTTCGCTTGATCGAGTGATAGAGACGCGCGCCGCATCTGAAAGAACCAGCGATTCAGCAAGCAAGGTGTAAAGCGGAACTGCTTCCCGGCGCAAAGCTTTAATTCCAGGGGCGGCTACGAATCCGCTGATCGTCACTGTATGGCTGGCATAGTCACGCACATTCACCTCAACAACCGGATCCTCAAAAAATTTAATTTTCTGACGCAGGGTTGTCGCGATTTCCACCGTCGTCATGCCAGTCACCTGAACTGGATTACCCGCCAGTGGGTATTCCAACATGCCGCCTGCACGCACCGTGAACAGCGTAGAGAGCTGACTAGGATTATTGTTGAGTTGTATATCGAGTACGTCACCTACGCCGACGCGGTAGATTTGACTAGCCGTAACTAAAGAAGCGGTAGGTTTCGCATTCAAGCTTGCCGCGGACGCTGTACCGTTCGGGGGTGTGGCAGCTTTTGTAGTTACAACGATTCCGGGGGACACGCTTCTTAGTCGGCTGTCATTGCTCTCGGAAGTTTCAGAACGCAATGATTCCAGGCGCGCGCGATTTTTGAAATTTGCTTTCGCGTGGGCTTGGAGAGTCTGGTCGGTGACACTCGATAGGTTGATTAGCTGGGTCTTCTGCGTTTGATTGAGGACGCGCGCGCGCGTTGTCTTGGCCGCATCCTGAGCCTGGTCCGGCCGGTATGTAGCGGACTTGGCAACTGGCTGGTGGGCAACTGAGATTGCCGGATTCACCTGCGCGTAGCCTGCGAGGGCCAAACCGACAACCAAAATTGCCGCAAATATTGAGTTTTTCATAATCCTCCCGATTTGTTCGAATTATCGATTTTTGGCGGGCTTGGGGCACATGCCCGCCGAAACCATGCTCCCCGTAGGAGTAAATGCCGAACAACGCGTGAATTCTCAGATTCTAGAAGCGAATGTACTGAAGGGATTCAGCAGGAATCTTCAGAGCAGAGTTAATTGGGGGGACGCGGCTTTGGTAAGCTCGATGGTGAAAATAGATCCGGCCAGCGACTGCCCAGCCGCGCGTGGACGAGATATTCTACCTCATCCGCGCCGTCACAGGTCAAACATTCTTTAACGATGGACTGCGCGGAGCCAAAGTCGATGCCTGCAATCACTTTACGCAGTCGAGGCATGGCGGCGGGGGTCATACTTAAATCGGTCGCGCCAAGTCCAATTAGCAACACCGCGTACGCCGGGGTTGAAGCCATCTCGCCGCAAACGATGGCGGGAATTCCTGCCTGCCTGGCCGCTTTAAGGCTACGATCAATTGCTTCGAGCACGGCCGGGTGCAGCGTGCGAAACCAGTCGGCCACCTCATCGTTGCCGCGATCAACAGCAAGTGTGTACTGGACGAGATCATTTGTTCCGAGTTCGAAGAAGTCTACGCAGGCAGCAATTCTATCAGCCATTGCGACCGCCGCTGGAACTTCAATCATGGCCCCGATAGGCACATTGCCATGAGGTCGACCTTCGGACACGAGCGCGGCGATCTCATCTTTTACTATCGCCTTGACACGCTTGATTTCACTCACATCGGTAACCATGGGCAAGACAATTTTCAGGTTGCTGCTGGCAGCCGCTAATAAGATGGAGCGCAACTGACGCCGCATCACAGTGTCGTTACGCAGTCCAAACCTGATCGCGCGCAGTCCCAAAGCTGGATTCTTTTCGACATCGCGAAAATGCGAACGCGTATTGTCGCCTCCTAAATCGAACAAGCGAATGATCGCGCCTTCGCCGCCAGCCAGTCGGCCGACCGCCTCGTAAGCGACGCGTTGTTCTTCTTCTGACACAGTCAGTCCGTTACGGGCCAACAAAAACTCCGAGCGGTAGAGTCCAATTCCGCTGGCGCCGTATTTTTCCACTCCTTCAAATTCAGCCGGTAGCTCGATGTTTGCGCGTAATTTGATTTCAACTCCATCCCGGGTACGCAGCGCGCCGCGATCCTCTGATGACACCGCTGGGCGACGAGCAAGTTGTTTCGTTTGATCGTTGTATTCGGCGAGGGTTTCTGGTGAAGGATGAAGGATCACTTCGTTGCGGCTGGAATCGACGATTATCTGATCGCCTGTTTTGGTGCGACGATAAAAATCTCTTAGCCCAACGACAGCCGGCAGGCCGATGCCGCGCGCCAGAATCGCCGTGTGCGAGGTCCATCCGCCGCTATCCGTTGCCAGCGCCTGCGCGTGAGTTAGATCCAGCTCTGCTAACGCAGACGGCAGCAGGTCGCGCGAAACGATCACTGCATCTTCTGCAAGTCCGCGATCCTCAGGACGCGCGCCACTAAGTGCTGCTAATAGACGCTGCGTCACGTCTTCGATGTCCGAGCCGCGTTCCCGCAGGTAGTCATCTTTGATTTCGGAATAGAGCGCGGTAAGTCGATCACCAACGACTTTGATGGCCCACTCGGCGTTGATCTCCTTCGTGATTATGTATTCGTCGATATCACCAAGAAGCTTTTCGTCCTCCAGCAAGAGCACATGTGCATCGAAGATATATGCGTGTTCCTTTCCCAGCCGGCCTTCAGCCTGATCGCGAATTGTTCGTAGTTGCCGGCTCGCCAGCGCCGCGGCTGCACGAAAGCGTTGCTGCTCCTTTTCCAGGTCGGCGTCTTTCACGCTCCAACGAGAGACTTGCGCGGTGCCGTCCACCATGCGGAGGACCTGACCAATTACAATGCCCTCCGAAACACCGAGCCCCTGGCAGCGGACTTCCCGCATTGGTTCCTTCATCACTACGCTTCCACTTCTCTATCGCCAAAACTCTCGGCAAACAACTTATCAAGGGCAGCCATGGCCAGTTCTTCGTCAACTCCCTCGACGCTCGCTTCCAATTCCGTGCCCGCAGTAGCGGCCAACATCAGCACGCTCAAAATTGACTTGGCATCGGCGGTAGTGCCTGCGTCTGCACGCCGCAAAATCACGTTACTGCGAAAGGTGGTTGTCAGGCGGACCAATTTTGCAGCTGCGCGCGCGTGCAATCCCAATCGCGCTCTTACCAGAAGTTTGCGCTCAATCATTTGTCTTGTTTTGATATTGCTTCACGTGTCAGTTTTTTACAGGAGGCGCGAGCAGATCACCGGCGAGGTAGATTCCCTGCCGCCCCAGCTCGGAAACTCGCCGCGCTGTTTCAATGAGTGAACCACTGCCCTCGTGACTGGCGAGCTTGATGACCATGGGTAGGTTCACCCCAGTAACAACTTCGATATTCCCGTCTTCCAGGAACATCGAAGCGATGTTGGTGGGTGTGCCGCCAAACATATCGGTAAGCAACAAGACACCCGCGCCTTGCGAGACGCGCGTGATTGCGCGCTGCACTTCGTCGCGCGCCGCATCCACGTCATCGTGCCAGCCAATGGAAACGGCCGTAATAAAAGATATTGGACCGACAATCATCTCGGCGGCAGCGAGTAACTCGCCAGCCAGGTGACCGTGCGTGACGATCACACCGGCAACTCTTCGCGTAGGTTCTGTTTTTTCGGTCTGGTCGAGTTTGCTACTCATCTTCGTTTTATGATCGCCACAGTTTAGGGTTAGTTCCAGCCTGACGAACTCGGGGATTTCATGACCTTAATTGCAATAGGGCTCAACGTTGCCGGTTCCCTTTCTTAACATCGCGATGGACCACTCGCGAATCGAAACCCGACCGACGCAGCCGGCGCCCTAACTCATTTGCGATCATCACCGACCGGTGCCTCCCGCCGGTGCAGCCAATTCCCACCGTTACATACGATTTACCTTCGCGCTTGTATAGCGGCAACAGGTAATCGAGCAGATCGCTGAATCGTCTCAGTGTCTCTTCGACCTCGGCGTGGGATTTCAAATACGCCACAACGCGCTTGTCGTGGCCCGAAAGGGGCTTCAGCTCGGGGACAAAATGGGGATTTGGGAGATGACGCACATCAAACAACAGTTCCAAATCACCGGGATTGCCGAATTTGTGACCGAAGCTCAGGACCTCAACGCGCATCGATCCGGCTTTTCGATCGAGACTAAATCTATCCAGTAGATGTTTTCGAAGCGTGTGAACAGTGTGTTCGGAAGTATCGATGATCTGGTCGGCTTCGGCGCGCAGGCGAGACATTGCTGTTCGTTCGCTGCGAATAGCCTGTAGCAGTCCCTGGCCTTTGTCCGCCGGGTGTGGACGACGTGTCTCACTGAAACGATGTTGCAAGACGTCGTCCGAGGCTTCCAGGAACAAGACATAAACCCCCAGTCCCCCGGCGCGCAATGCTTTGAGTTGTTTTTCAAAGTCCGCTAAAAAGGTTCCTTCGCGAATATCAATTACCAATGCCGCCCGCTCAATTACTTTTTCCTCAGAGTGGGGAGTCAGCAGCCGCGAAAACGTCGAGAGCATCGTAATCGGCAGATTGTCGACACAGAAATAACCGAGGTCTTCAAAAGCATTGGTGGCCGAGGACATTCCCGATCCGCTCAGTCCCGTGATGATTACCACGTCGGGAGCGTTATCGGTTGTTTTCGGCGCAGTCTTCTTGGTTTGTTTCTTCATTGACGAACCACGCAGGTCGCAGTGGTCCTAGTTTACTACGATTGGCTCGCAACTTCCCTAGCAGGCTGCTGAAAAACTCTTCGAGATGCGCAGGACACAAACATTTGGAGTGCGGCTTGACGCCGCACTCCAAAGGCTCCGCCGTCCTCCGATACTTTTTCAGCAACCTGCTAGGGCAACTGCCACGACCCGTGAGCGAACGTCCGCGACCGACGAAGAAGATCGCACTCAAGTTGTCAGTCACTAGAATTCAAATCGATCCTAGCGAAGGCTTCATGCGTGAATTGCTTCTACAAGATGTTTCCCTTGACGGCTCTATGCGTTAAGGGTAGATTGGGTTCATCTTTGTAATTTGAAGTTAACAAGAGTCTCACTCCTCAGAAAGAGTTCCTCTCCTGTTAACCTCCCCTTCGAGTTGGTCAAGCTGCAGAGGATGTCTCAATGCAGTCACAAGCTCTAGCGCATAACTCTCCGGAACCGTACTTTTCTGTTTCCTACAGCGACATACTCGGAAATGGGATTCTCCGCGACGGAGGTTTCCCGCTTGCTGCTGCAATTTTGAGTTCCAACAGTCTTGCCAGCCCGCCTCAAAAAATTCCAACCTAACTGGAGAGCCAAGATGAGAAATGAAAGATCTCGCCAAACTCAAGTGAAACCGTCAACCGGATACAAACTACTCACCGCATGCGCAGTAATAATTCTAATGGCACTCTCGTTCGTGCCGCTACCGGCTCTACACAAACCCAGGAGCACTGTTCGCCGGCAAGACTGAAAAGAGTGACTCCGATGTTCATGCTGCGAGAGGTGGCTCTCTGGCGCGCGCCGAGATATCAAAGAGCGGAGCCATCGGCGGAAGCGCCCGCGTTCTACATAAATCTCGAATAATCGGAAAGAAGCGGCGAGCACATGCGGCATATAACCGTGTTGCCTTCAAGTATGATGGGCGGAGCCGCAAACTGTGCGGCCCCTGATTGCTCAGCATCAGTGTCGGGGCTCAAGCCGTCATTCAAACTGTAATATTGAACTAAGTGAATGGGTGACTGCCGGAGGTCCGGCGTTTCGCGAAGGAAGTCTTCAGGTCCATTACGAAGGGAAAGACATGGAACTTGGCGGTGTGGTCATGCTGGTTGACACTGATCGAAGCTTAATCTTTGATGAGGAACTGAGCGAGCCGATGATGTTTGCCTCCTCCAGGCTCGAAGGCGTCTGGTGGCTGCCATCGCCCAAGGCAGAGTTGCGCCTTATCGTTTCAAACACCAGTGATGCGCCGCTATCCGCGAATGTGAGCGTGGATGGCACTGCCCCAAAGCAGACAGTGCCGGAAGTGTTATCTCTTATGCCCCACGAAACCCGCGTCATGGACCTGCAAGACCTGGCGCGTAAGCGACGTGCAACGTTAGCGACGGTCGGAGGAATCTCTGTCAATCAAACCGGCGCTCCCGGCGCATTGCTGGCACGCGCGCTGATTCAGGAGCCTGCGGTTGGCTATTCTTCAGTGGTGGAATTCTCTGATCCACAGACCGCAAAGTCATCACGGCTCGATGGCGCGGGCTTGCGCATCGGCGAGATTGCCAGCGAGCAATTGACACAGGTTGCCGTAGCGCGCAACGTTGGTGACTCTCCGTCGGTTGTAAACGGGCGCATTCCTTATACGACCAGCGCTGGCAATGCGGGCGAAATATCTCTTCCGAAAGTCCGCCTCGCTCCAGGCGAGGTGAAAGAAATAAAATTGGCGGAAGCTATCGAGGAAAGTGGCTTGAAGAAGATAGCGGCGGCAGGTTTGCAATTTGAGTATTCCAGCCAACCCGGAAGCGTCATCATGTCGGCTTTGAGTGTAAGCAGCAGCGGCAATCAAGTGTTTCGTGTTCCTCTCGTAGACGCAAAAGCGCAAAGCAGCAGCACGGGAAAGTATCCCTGGAGCATTGAAGACAGCGCCTCAACCTTTGTTTACCTCAAGAACACGACCGACCATCCGCAAAAGTATCAGTTGCAAATCAACTATGAAGGCGGCGCATACGCACTTGGCATCAAGACAATTGAAGCTGGGCAGACTATGGCGCTTGACCTGCGTGCGCTACGTGATAATCAGGTGCCGGATGAGAGCGGACACACAATCCCGCTGAAGGCGACGCAAGGGCAAGTATTTTGGTCCGTGGATGGCCGCGAGAATCTCGTGCTGATTGGGCGCGCCGAACAGGTCGATGTAGCACATGGATTGAGTAGTACCTCCGCCTGCGAGTTGTGCTGTCCACCTAGCTTCTTCGATGGGGCGTGTAACCCCAGCAGTGCGGTTGGCGTGCCTGGCGACACCACTCAATTCACGGCGACCCAGCGAAAAGTGGACTGTAACGGCAACATCTTAGCCCCAGTCGTGGTTGCCTCTCCAAGCTGGAGCAGCACAAATACGGCGGTGGCAACGGTCAACACCACTGGTCTAGCGACAGCTCAAAGCCCTGGGACGGGAAACATCCAAGCCAGTTGGGAGATCTTCTATTCGAACCCGGGGAGTGGCTGTGCGTGCCGGGACACTTGCAGCCCTACCGCCCGATGCTGTGTCAGCACTTCTGACATCTTCACAGCCAGCGCGACCTGTGATGTAGCACCTCGTGTAACTTTCTCCAGCTTGACCGCAGTGGGAAAGGGCTATACCGGAAGTGTCCAAGTAACGCTCAATCCTTCTCCCAGCGCAACCTCCGTCACTCTTACGCTGAGTACTACAACTGGAACGGGCTCGGCCGTGTTTACGGCCAGTAACTCTACGACGCTGACGATTACCCAAACGACAGCGGTAGAAATCAAGGGCATGACCGAGAGTAGTACGGCTGGCAACCTTCGACTAGAAGCAAAGACCAATACTCTAAGCCTCGCGTCAGAGAATTTTACTGTCTTGCTGGTAGCGATTTCGCTGAGAACCAGTGGAGGCGTCTCAACTGACAACGGCGCGAGCGGGACATACTCAACTCTACTTGGGACAACGAATCTTGGGACATTCATGAGCGCTGGGACAAACCCGAACCACATCTGGCGAACCGGAGTAGAGATCGTGGCCACCGTGACTCCAAGCAACTTCACTGGCATGATAATCCTCCAAAGAGAACGAACGTCCTCGGTGCGTTACGCAGATACGAATAACGGAAGTACGCAAGTGGAGAGTCTGCCAGCAGCAGACGATACGTCCGACCCCTTATTGCGAGATGACGATCCCCAATCGGGCGGGTCGGCGGGGAAGATATATGACCTAGCAGGCTGCTGAAAAAGTAACTTTTGCGCCTGGTCCAACGTAATAGTAGCGATAGCACAACCTCGCAACCAGGAGAAGAGAAAACTTATGCGTGGAGACGATCTTCAGCAAGCCGGAATGTTCAGTTATCTCTCGCCCGAGCAACGAGTGCCGCAGGATCATCCGCTGCGGGCGATCCGCAAGCTCTCGGATCAGGTGTTTGTGCAATTGTCGCCGCAGTTCGACAAGCTTTACGCGCGGCAGGGACGGCCCTCGATCGCGCCGGAGAAGTTGCTGCGGGCGTTGTTGCTGCAAGTGCTCTACAGTGTGCGCAGCGAGCGGCTGTTGATGGAAGAGCTGAACTACAACATGCTCTTTCGCTGGTTTATCGGTCTGAACATGGATGACCGGGTGTGGGACCCCACCACCTTCACGAAGAACCGGGAGCGGCTGCTGCGCGGCGACATTGCCGCCCAGTTCTTCGCGGCGGTGTTGGAGCAGGCGCGCGGCTATGAACTGCTCAGCGATGAGCACTTCACGGTTGACGGCACTTTGCTGGAAGCGGCCGCCAGTCTGAAAAGCTTCAAGTCGAAGGCCCAGCAAGACGAGCCGCCGCCAGATGATCCTGGTAATCCGACCGTGAACTTTCACGGCCAGAAGCGCTCGAACAAAACACATCAATCTACTACTGATCCGGAAGCCATGCTGTGCCGCAAGGGCAAGGGTAAAGAAGCGAAGCTGGGTTACGCGGGTCATCTGTTGATGGAGAATCGCAACGGTCTGGCGGTCTCTGCCTGCGCGACCCCGGCGACGGGCACGGCGGAGCGCGACGCCGGCTTGGCCTTCGCGGAAGAGATCAGCGGCGCCGGCAGAGTAACTATGGGTGGCGACAAGCACTTTGACACGCATGATTTCGTGGAGCAGTTGCGCGCCCTGGAGGTGACGCCGCACGTGGCCCAAAACAATACTAACCGCAAGTCGGCCATTGATGGTCGCACCACGCGTCACGACGGCTATCAAATCAGCCAGCAGAAGCGGAAACGGATTGAAGAGATCTTCGGTTGGCTGAAGACCGTCGGGCTGCTGCGCAAACTGCGCCATCGCGGCACCGCGCGGGTGAACTGGATCTTCATCTTCGCCACAGCCGCTTACAACTTGGTGAGAATGCGGAAGCTGGTAACGGTGTAGGGAGTAGTGTGCCTGGTGGTCTGAAAAGGTCGCCAAGCAAAGTAACAATCGATCAAAATCGCATCGCAGGGTCATCTAAACTTCGCAGTTACAACGCGGATCGAACGAAAATGATTACGACGAAGATGAAACTGCTCCAATTCATCGGTTTTTCAGCAGCCTGCTAG